>NZ_JBHIQU010000006.1:0-129833 GCF_042196725.1 Bartonella sp. AC158YNML | reverse complement strand
GCGTGACATCATCTTTAAGCCTTGATAGGTCTCTATCATCTCATGAAGAAGCTGTTGTTCTGTTTCTGTAAGATCTTTATCTTTGCTGCTTCGTTTCTTGACCATCTTTCCAACCACATAAATGGGCTCCCTGCTTGTTATGCTTTAAAATATCTCTTGCAAGGTTGGAACTGATGACCTCAACATCCTGATTATCCAAATAAATGGGCAACCAGCCACCACAAGAAACAGACCTATTTGCCGCGCACCCAACGAGAAAGTTCAGAGCGCACACCAGCATCACTTTTTCGATTAACTTCATTTTCTACCTCAAGACGGGTTGTTGCTGTCTTTAAAGCATGCTCTGTTTGCTTTTGCCGTTCGCTTTGCTTGCCAAGCTGAAACGCCTTGGCTAAAGCCATAAAAAAAACGGCTAAAGCCGCTGTAAACATAAGAGAATATTTCTTTAGCCAAAAAATCATAAGCGTTGCTCCCCAAACCGCTTGGCGACAATCACTATGCCCGTTACAGCCGCTAAAACCATGATGCCTGCTAAAGCCCATTGCACCGGACCATTGCCAACCAACAAGCCTCCAAACCCAGAACAAGACCCTATAATCGGGGCAAGCGCTTCTATTTTTAAAAGACCGCTTGCTGTTTTCGTTTCTACCCTTTGATAATTCGAAGAAACATAAGCCCCTTTTACCCATAATCCCGCTTCTGCTGCTCGACGGTTGGCTAAACCCGCAAGAGGCTTCCCACCGACCTTATTCCATTTCTGTAATTCTAAGGGTACAGCTTCATAATCACCTTGATTAAGCTTCTTCAAAAGGCTCGACTTGCAAAAGGCTGCTGTTATATTATATCAATACGTGTTATAATAAAGAATTCAAAATAAATAGTAAGGAGTTATTTTATTATAAATTTAAATTTTATTCTTATATAAAATCAGTAAATACTTGTTTTTATATAATAATTTTATAAATATAAGTAATAGTTCTGAAATAATAAAGATATTTTTTAAACAGAATGTTGTTCTGCCATTTCGACGAGCTGTGTCATAATATTCGCTGCTCCAACAAGCCTTTCATCCGCTGTGGACCAATCACGAATAAGAGCGATACTTTGATCTGGACGAATTTTTGCCATTGAACCTTGTTTTTTCACCCACTGAACAAGAGCAACACTATTTGCGAAATAGTTATTACGAAACTGTATAACAATCCCCTTTGGTCCTGTATCTAATTTTTCTACATGCGCTTTTCGACACAATGTTTTGATATAAAAGACTTTAAGAAGGTGTTGAACCTCAATGGGTAAAGGACCAAAGCGATCAATTAACTCCGCTGCAAATTCATCAATTTGTTCTAAATCATCAAGTTCTGTTAAGCGTCGGTAAAGCCCCATACGTAATGATAAGTCAGGAACAAAATTTTCTGGTATCATCACGGTTGTGCCAAGTGAAATTTGAGGTGACCATTGCCTATCCTCACTTTGCTCTCCATCTTTTAATTCAGCAACAGCTTCCTCAAGCATTTTTTGATAAAGTTCAAAACCAACTTCTTTAATATGACCTGATTGTTCTTCTCCTAAAAAATTGCCTGAACCGCGGATATCCATGTCATGGCTTGCCAATTGAAAACCGGCCCCTAAGGTGTCAAGAGATTGTAAAACTTTAAGACGGCGATCGGCAGCAGCTGTTAAGACTTTACCAGCAGGAAATGTAAAGAGAGCATAAGCACGTTGTTTTGAACGCCCTACCCTACCACGTAACTGATAAAGGGCAGAAAGGCCAAACATCTCAGCACGATGCACAATTAGAGTATTGGCTGTTGGAATATCAAGCCCCGATTCAATAATGGTTGTTGAGAGTAGCACATCATATTGCCCATCATAAAATGCATTCATGATATCATCAAGTTGTCCAGCCGGCATTTGTCCATGAGCCACAACGAATTTCAGTTCTGGCACATGTGTTTTGAGATATTCTTCTACAAAAGCCAGATCAGAAATACGAGGACAAACATAGAAACTTTGTCCACCACGATAATATTCTCGAAGCAGGGTCTCTCGTATAACAAGTGCATCAAATGGTGAAATAAAAGTACGAACCGCCATTCTATCAATGGGGGGGGTTGTTATCAATGAAAGTTCACGTACACCCGATAAAGCTAACCCTAAAGTGCGTGGTATGGGAGTTGCTGAAAGTGTGAGAACATGAATATCACTTTTAAGCTCTTTTAAACGCTCTTTGTGTTTGACACCAAAATGCTGTTCTTCATCAATGATAAGAAGGCCTAACCGTAAAAAATTAACTGCACCACTTAATAATGCATGGGTTCCAATGACAATATCGATTGTACCATCTGAAACACCTTTTTTTACTCGTGCAAGTTCTTTCGCTTTTACAAGCCTCGAAGCATGTCCAATTTTAACTGGTAATCCTTGAAAACGCGAAATAAATGTTTTGTAATGTTGACGTGAAAGCAAAGTTGTTGGTACAACAACCGCAACCTGATATCCATTTAATGCTGCAACAAAAGCACTTCGAATGGCTACTTCAGTTTTTCCAAAACCAACATCACCGCATATCAAGCGATCCATCGGCTTGCCTGAGGCTAGATCATCCAGAACAGCATCAATTGCATTCATTTGATCTTCCGTTTCTTCATAGGGAAAGCAAGCAACAAACTCATCAAATGGTCCAATTGGTGGAAGTAAAGCAGGCGCAGCACGAGTCATACGCTCTGCAGCTATACGGATTAATTGCCCTGCCATTTCCAATAAATGTTTTTTAAGCCGCGCTTTACGTGCTTGCCAAGCAACACCCCCTAATTTATCTAAAGTTACCTCTGTTCCTTCTGAGCCATAACGTGAGAGAAGCTCAATATTTTCAACAGGTAAAAAGAGGAGATCTCCTCCAGCATATTTAATTTCAAGGCAATCTCGTAAAATTCCAGTGGTTGTGATGGTTTTAAGACCAACAAATTGGCCAATACCATGGTCGATATGCACAACAATATCACCAGAATTTAAAGCAGAAATTTCAGAAATAAAATTTGTATTATTCTTACGCCGCTTTGGTGATCTGATGAAGCGATCACCTAGGATATCCTGCTCTGCTATAATAGCTAAATCTTCAGCCTCAAAACCATGTTCTATCATGATAACAGCTGCTAATATATGATCTCGTGGTGTTGCTTTGACAGTTTGCAAGGATTTTACAACATCTATTTTTTTCAATCCATGCTCATCAAGAACTTGTATCAAACGATTGAGAGACCCTTCACTCCAACACGCTAAAAGTACTTTTTTGCCAGCAGTGCGTAAAGAGGCGATATGATCAATAACATTTGAAAAAACATTTTTTTCTTGCGCATTACGCTCTTTTACAAAATCATACCCCTGTTTAACATTGGTGTGAATAACTGTTTGTTCCAAACTTTGTGGAATATTAAAAGGTGAAAAATCAATACGCTGTGAAGATTGTTGCACACATTCCAAAACACGCTCTGGCGTTAAATAAAGAAGACTAGGGTCTATTGGATGATAAGAAGTAGAAATTTCTTTATCATTTTCGCGCTCTTTACGCGCATTATAATAGTCTTCAATAAGGCGATAGCGCTCAATGAAAACTTCTTCTATAAGATGCTCAAAAACAAGCGGTAGGTTGCCACAATGGTCAAAAAAAGTGTCAAGGTTTTCATAAAAAAAAGGAAGCCAATGTTCCATACCGGCAAAACGCCGACCTTGAGCAATTGCTTCATAAAGCATGTTATTTTTTTGTGATACACCAAATGTACGGGTATAATTGCTTTTAAATCGGCTGATGCGTTCTGGTGTAAGAACAACCTCACTCATTGCCTGTAATAAAAGTTCAGTTTTTTGACGTGTTGTCCTTTGACTTTCTGGATCAAATACGCGGATACTTTCCAGGGTATCTCCAAAAAAATCAAGACGTAAAGGTTCAACATCCATAGGAGAAAAGATATCAAGTATTCCTCCTCTTACAGCAAACTCACCAACATCACGGACAACCGTAACGCGTTCAAAACCATTGGTTTCTAGGAATTGAATTAGATTTCCCATGTTATTGCGTTGGCCAACATGTAAGTGAATAAGCTGAGCTTCTATCATTTCACGAGGAGGCAACTTTTGCATAATTGCATTTGCTGTTGTTAATATAATTGCAGGATGTGGATTTTGACGTAAATTTGCTATGCGTGCCAATGCTGATAGTCGACGGGCCATGACAGCAATTCCTGGTGATACGCGATCATAAGGCAAACAATCCCATGCAGGAAATTGAAGTACGGGTAAATTGGGTTCAATAAAATTTAAAACTTGTTGTAAATGCGCAATTTTTGTTCCGTCATGAACAACATAGAGGAGCGGTTTACCTTGTGCAATTTCTGAACTTAACTTAGCAAGCGCAAAGGCTTCAAATCCATCAGTAACGCCATCAAAAATCATACGAACAGAACTGTTTTGGGGAATAACAATTTTTTTAAATATAGGCATTGTGATCAATAACTTAAGCAAGTACGATAATTAGCAATATCACGAAAAAGTGGACTATCAATTTCAGATGGCGGTGAAATTTCTCCAGTAATCCATGTGAGTAAATCACGATCATCAAAAGACATAATATACTCAAGCTCAGAGAGGGTTCTATCATTCATTCCAGTAATATGAGCATCGACATAATGTCCAAAAATGAGATCCATTTCACGAATACCGCGATGCCATGCACGAAAAATCAAACGGCGACGACGCGCATCCAATTGATTTTTGTCATCGACAAAAACTGTCATAAAAAAAATCTCCTTGAATAAAGTAATATAAACTATTCAATTATTCGTATAAATTTTATACCTTGCTTTTAAGGAAGTTCTATAATCTTTTGTTCTTTAAGTGTAATTCGACGATGCATTTGCTTAGCCAAAGCGTAATTATGTGTTGCAATAAGAGCAGAAAGACCAGACTGACGAACCAGAACAGATAAAGCTTGAAAGACGTAAGCTGAAGTTACTGGATCAAGATTGCCTGTAGGTTCATCGGCCAAAAGGACTGAAGGGCCATTTGCTACTGCACGTGCAATAGCAACACGTTGTTGTTCTCCTCCTGATAACTCTGAGGGACGATGGTTAGCACGATGCGAAACACGCAGATACGTCAATAATTTACGCGCACGATCTTCTGCTATGGACTTTTTAAATCCTGCTATCATTTGCGGTATCATGACATTTTCTAAAGCCGTAAACTCTGGTAGTAAATGATGAAATTGATAAACAAAACCAATATCATTTCGTCTGATAGCTGTTCGCTCACTATCAGAACGCTTTGCACAAGAAACACCTCGTAACAACACATCACCAGCTGTTGGTTTTTCTAATAATCCAGCAATATGCAGAAGTGTTGACTTTCCAGCACCAGATGGTGCAACAAGTGCCACAAGCTCTCCCCTATTAAGGATAAAATTTGCTTTATTTAAAATAATGAGCGGCTTATCACTCTCAAAAAATCGCCTTTCAATCTCTACAAGCTCTAAAATAGCTGTCATTATTCATACCTCAAAGCTTGTACGGGATCTAGCTTAGCAGCACGCCATGCTGGAATGAGAGCAGCAAGAAATGACAAGAATAAAGCCATCATAGCAACCAAGATGGTCTGTTTCCACTCAATTTGTGCAGGCAATTTTGTCAAAAAATAAAGTTGAGGATTAAAAACGTCGACATTAAATAACCAAGAAATAAAGTCTTGAATATGATTAATATTCACGGTCGCAATAACACCTAAAATTAAGCCCAATATAGTTCCAATAAAACCAATCATCATTCCTGTGATAATAAATATACGCAAAATCGCACTCTGTTGAGTGCCCATCGTGCGTAAAATTGCAATATCATGACTTTTATCTTTTACAAGCATAATCAGACCTGAAATAATATTTAAAGCAGCAACAAGAACGATCAAAGAAAGAATAAAAAACATAACATTTCGTTCAATTTGTAAAGCTGAAAAAAAAGCCTGATTGCGTGTACGCCAATCAATTAAATAAACCTGTTGATCAACTGCTTTTTCTACAACGGGTTTTATTTGATCAACGGCATCAGGATTATTTAGAAATAACTCTAAAGACTGAACTTTATCTCCTAAATTAAAAAACATTTGTGCTTCATGAAGAGGCATAAAGATAAATATTGAATCATATTCAGACATACCAACTTCAAAAATAGCAACGACTTTATAAGCTTTCACGCGCGGAGTAACGCCAAAAGGAGTCTCATCACCATCTGGAGTTATAATGCGAAGATCTCTTCCAACTGTAAGTCCCAATTTTTCTGCTAAGCCACTTCCAATTGCAACTCCTTCTTCTTTATCAAACTGAGAGAGAGATCCTAATTTAATATTTTGAGATACTGTTTTAAGCTTTTCTAAATCTTGTTTGCGCATACCGCGAACTAAAGCGCCAGAGCTTCCTTGAACGTCACCTTGAACAAGCGCTTGACCTTCAATAACAGGTAAAGCAAACTTCACACCATTTGTAGATTCTAAAGAAGAAATAAGAGTTTTATAATCAGAAAAACCAGAATCAACTGTTTGAACAATAAGATGTCCATTCATACCAAGAATACGATTGAGAAGTTCTGTACGAAAGCCATTCATCACCGCCATAACAACAACCAGAGCGAATACGCCCAACATAATCCCAATAAGAGAAATAATTGAAATAACAGAGGCAACGGCATGTTTTTTATTGGGAATCATGTAACGAAAAGCGATCATCCACTCATAAGATGAAAAAACTTTATTTTTCAGCCTCTTCATAACATTTCCTATTAAATTATAGAAAGTTGGCTGAGTACATCTTCAACCTTTAGAGATTTTTTTACACCTGTTTTGCGATCTTTAATTTCAACTTCATTTTGTGCAATGCTGTTAGGACCAACAATGATTTGCGTTGGCAAACCAATCAAATCCATTGTTGCAAATTTTGATCCAGGCCGTTCATTTCTATCATCTAATAATGGGTCAAAACCAGCATCTTTTAATCCTTGATAGAGAATCTCACATGTATGTGTACATTTTTCATCATCGGGCTTCATATTGATAATCCCAAAATCGAACGGTGCCATCGACTTTGGCCAAATAATACCATTTTCATCATGAGAAGCCTCAATAGCAGCCGCAACAAGACGCGAAGGTCCAATACCATAAGATCCCATAGAGACCACATGCTCCTTTCCATCTTGTCCCATAACTTTTGCTCCCATTAGAGCAGAGTATTTAGTGCCAAAGTGAAAAATATGCCCAACTTCAATACCACGCGCTGAAAGACGATTATTTTCAGAAATTTTAGCCCACTCCTCTTCCTCATGCATTTCTTCTGTCGCTGCATAAAAAGATGTCCACTGTTTAACGATATCATCTAAAACAGCTTTATCACTAAAATCGATTGAACTATGGGGAACCGTAAGTTCAAGAAATTGTCTATCACAGAAGATAGCGCTCTCTCCTGTTTCAGCCAAAATGATAAATTCATGACTGAGCTCCCCCCCAATGGGACCTGTGTCAGCACGCATGGGAATTGCTTTTAAACCAAGGCGAAAAAAAGTGCGTAAATAAGCAACAAACATACGATTATAAGACGTTTTAGAACCTTCATAATCAAGATCAAAAGAATAAGCATCTTTCATTAAAAATTCTCGTGCCCGCATCACACCAAAACGTGGACGAATTTCATCACGAAATTTCCATTGAATATGATACAAATTAAGCGGAAGATCTTTATAAGAACGAACATAAGAGCGAAAAATATCTGTTACCATCTCTTCATTGGTTGGACCATAAAGTAAATCACGTTTTTGACGATCTTTAATGCGGAGCATTTCCAAACCATAATCATCATAGCGACCGCTTTCACGCCAAAGATCAGCAGATTGAATTGTAGGCATCAATACTTCTATTGCACCAGCGCGTTCTTGCTCCTCACGAATAATTTTACAAACTTTATCAAGCACTTTTTTTCCCAAAGGAAGCCAAGAATAAATTCCTGATGTTTGCTGTCGAATCATCCCAGCACGCAACATAAAACGATGAGAAACAATTTCTGCTTCTTTAGGATTCTCTTTTAACAGGGGAAGGAAATATTGAGAAAGACGCATTGAAATAATTAACTCCTAATCAGATCTACCATATTGAAACAATTTAACACACCCTCCATTCATCTATAGCCGCATTCTGAATACTTGCAAATATAACGATCTTATTGTTTCAAAATTTATTGTGCTCTATTCTCTATTTTTCTTATTTAGCAATAAAATAAAAATGCTTTTCTCTTTAAATAACGTAATAGGAAAATTCTTTATTTTGACCGATGTAAAAAAACTGTACAGATAGGTTTTTTTTGCCAAATCTCATGAACAGCTGCTCTTACTGCACGTCGTGTTGCCTCTCGAATAAGTTCATTATTGTTCCGTTTTAACCGTGGGATGTTATAAACTGTATTTTCTACAATATCTAAAAGAATATCTTTCAAACTCTCCCCTTTTCCATTATTTTCAGGTAACCCGAATGTTGATAGACCGATATCCCCCAATAATTCATACTTATTATTTATATGGAGAGAAATAGTAACATGACCAGCATAACTGAGTTTGCGGCGTTCACGAATCCCTAATTCATCTTCATTCCCAATTAGGCAACCATCCTTATAGATACGTCCAACAGGAACTTGATCAACAACTTTTACAGGCTTTGGTGCGAGACGTAACATATAGCCATTTCTGATATCCATAACAGTTTGAATACCTGCTTGACGGGCTAAAGTTGCATGAGCCTTAAGATGCATTGCTTCTCCATGTACAGGAACAAGTATCTGTGGCTTTATCCAATCATACATCTGTAAAAGTTCTGAACGACGGGGATGACCTGAAACATGAACAAGAGCATCTTCATTCGTAATAATTTCAATACCCAAATCAATGAAACGATTTTGTACCTCAAGAATAGATTTTTCGTTTCCTGGAATACTTCGTGATGAATAAATAACGGTATCACCAGCGGAGAGTGCAATATTCCTCATTCCATCACGTGAAAGTTTAGCCAAAGCAGCACACGGCTCACCTTGGCTTCCTGTGACGATTAAAACAAGATCTTTTCGCGGGATGTAACCATAATCATCTTCTGTTACAAATGGCGCTAAACCATTCATATAACCAAGCTCTTGTGCAACCATAATACTTCGCTTAAGGGAACGCCCAATGACAAGTACCTTACGCCCAGAAGCTTCAGCGGCAAGAGCAATAGAACGTATCCGACCAATATTAGAAGCAAAAGTTGCTATCGCAACGCGCCCTTTAGCTTTCAAAATAATTTCAGAAAGACTGGTTTGAACCTGCTGCTCTGATGGAGATATACCATCCCGACACGCATTTGTGGAATCACAAAGTAATGCTAAAACACCTTTTTTGCCTAAAGCACGAAATCTTTTTTCATCGGTTACAGCCCCGAGTGAAGGGGTATGATCGATTTTCCAATCACCAGTATGAATCACAGTCCCCAAAGAGGTTGTAATTGCTAAAGAGACAGCTTCTGGTATTGAATGGTTAACGGCTATAGCCTCTACAGCAAAGGAACCTACCTGAAAACAATCACCAGCTTGAAAAATATTGAGTGAAATTTTTTGAGATTCAAAATCTGCTTGCCTTTTACTTTCCAATAATCCTGCCGTAAAAGGCGTACAGTAAATTGGAACCTGTAACTTTGGCCATAAATCAAGAACGGCCCCATAATGATCTTCATGAGCATGTGTTAAAACAAGACCATGAATATTGTGTTTTTCACTTTCTAGAAAACGAATATCAGGCAAAACAAGATCTGCTCCGGGTAATTCAGGTCCAGCAAAACTAACTCCCATATCAACAAGCAACCATTCACGAAAATTTTCAGGACCAAATCCATAAGCAGCGAGATTCATCCCTATTTCACCTACTCCTCCTAAAGGTAAAAAAACAAATTCATTCTCGTTGGCCGCAACCATAAACATCTCCTAAATCATTAAGATAATCTGATGATGAAATAAAACTTTATCAATTAATACGATTTGCATGAGCAGAAGCAGCTGAACCAAAATGAACATCCCCAGCTGTTATAATGGCTGTTTGACCATTATTTTGTTTTATGATGCAGTTAAAATCACTATCAAGACCATCAAAAATACCCTCGATGACTTTTTCATCATTGATTATTTTGACATGTTGTCCAAGATGAGCAGAGTATAAAAGCCACTTTTCGCGAATTATATTGCGTCCTCCTGATTGTTTCCAAAGGAGATAGTTTTTAGAAAAAAACTCCGTCAGAACCGTAAATAACTGTTCTGCTTCAATATGCAAACCAATATTCTTTAAACTTGAAGTGGGATAGAGTGCGTTTTCATAATTATATTTCACATTTATTCCAATACCAATAACCAATGCATATTGTTGTGATGGCAATTTTAAAATCTCGAGCAAAATTCCAGAGCTTTTCACACCTCTGAGCAAAATATCGTTTGGCCATTTTAAGCTCACAATATTGTTTGTTTGCTTTTCATCTTTTATAAATTGTTTTATTGCCTCTGCTACACTTACTCCAGCAACAAAACCAAGTTGAGCAGCAGTTTGATGCACAATATCCTCAATTAACAAAAGACTAGAATAAAGGTTCCCTTTAGGACTAGACCAAGTTCTCCCTCTTCTCGCTCTTCCCTGTAATTGTTCTTGTGCAACAATCCAAAGATTACCTTGATGACCAGTTTGCGCTTTTCGTTGCGCAATGAGATTTGTTGAATCAACACTATCGTACGCTTCAACAGTGTATCCCTGTTTTTGTGCAAAATCTGATAAAGTATAAACCATATTCGTTAAAACAATGCTGTTGCTGCTTTTTCTGCTAGCTCAGCGAACCAAACTCCAAAAAGCGCGTAAAATAAAATAAAGAATACAGAAAGACCAAGACAAAATTGAAGCTCTTTCGATAAAGCAACAAAATGCGCTTTTGCATCATCAAACCACATAATTTTAATGACTCGCAAATAGTAAAAAGCCCCAACTACAGACGCTATCATCCCAACGACAGCAAGTGGCGTAAGTCCAGCGTGGACAGCAGCAGAAAATGTATACCACTTTCCAAAAAAACCAGCCATAGGAGGTATGCTTGCTAAAGAAAAAAGCTGTATTGTCATCACAACAGCCATAAACGGATTCGTCTTTGCTAACCCTGAAAGATCATAAATATTTTCAACATTTCCATTCTGAGAGCGCATTCCAAGAATAAAGGCAAATGAACCAAGCGTCATTCCAAGATAAATAGTCATATAAAGGATAACGCTTTTTATCCCAAGCATATCTCCAGCAGATAAACCAACAAGTGCATAACCCATATGACTGATCGACGAATAAGCCATTAAGCGCTTAATATTATTCTGACCGATTGCAGCAAAAGCACCCAGTATCATTGATGCAATTGCCATGAACACCAAAATTTGTTGCCATGCAGGCATCACGTTATCAACACGTCCTAGGGGAATAAAGGTCACCACAATAATACGGATGATTAAAGCCATTGCAGCAACTTTAGGGGCACCAGCAAAAAATGCTGTAATCGGTGTGGGTGCTCCTTCATAAACATCAGGTGTCCACATATGAAACGGAACAGCAGAAATTTTGAAAGCCAAACCAGCTAAAATAAAGACAATTCCAAAAATAACCCCTAATTGTACATTCTTGCCTTTTAAAGCAAGAGCAATTTCGTGAAAACCAATTTGACCGGTAAAACCATAAAGCAAAGAAATACCATAAAGAAGCAACCCTGAAGATAATGCTCCTAAAACAAAGTATTTTATACCGGCTTCAGAAGATTTCACATTATTACGATTAATCGCTGCTAAAACATATAGAGCTAAAGATTGCAATTCTAACCCCATATAAAGCGACAGCATATTACCCGCTGAAATCATAAACATCATTCCAAGGGTTGCTAAAAGAACAAGCACTGGAAACTCAAATATATTAAACTTTTGTGCATTGGCAAAACCAACAGACATGATAAGAGAAAAGAGCGCACCAATAAGCATTAAAATTTTCATATAACGACTAAAGGAATCGATAACGAGCGCATTGGTTTGAAATGAGCCATTTTTCGGAAAAACTATAAGAATAACAATGGTTGCCACAAGAAGTGCTATGGCTAAACCTGTCACTGTTAAAGAAGCACGTGTATTGGAATAAACACCAATCATAAGCAGCACGACAGCTCCTAATGCAATTAAAAGCTCTGGAAGAATTAAGACTAATTGCGCTATTATTTCAGTTTGCATGTGCATTCTTCCCTTATCTAGTGCAGTTTATTGATGAGGGTTTCTACGGAAAACGCCGTTGCCTTAAGAATAGGCGTTGGATAGATACCAAAGAATATTGTAAGAATAACCATTGGATAAAGAAGGAATTTTTCTCTTAAAGAAAGATCTATTAATACTTTTAAATTCTCTTTATCCAAGGAACCAAAAATCACACGCCGATAAAGATAAAGAGCATAGGCTGCCGATAAGATAACACCTGTTGTTGCTAAAACAACAACCAATTTATTTACTTGAAAAACACCTATTAAGGTTAAAAATTCACCCAAAAACCCTGAGCTTCCAGGCAAACCAACATTTGCCATGGTGAAAATTAAGAAAACAACAGCATATTTAGGCATATTATTCACTAAACCACCAAACGCTGAAATTTCACGTGTATGCAAGCGATCATAGATAACACCAACACAAAGAAACAATGCTGCTGAAACAATTCCATGGGATAGCATCTGATAAATAGCCCCTTGTATCCCCTGTTCATTCGCAGCAAAAATACCCATCGTTACATATCCCATATGCGCTATTGAGGAATATGCAATAAGTTTTTTGATGTCACTTTGAACAAGTGCAACCAGTGATGTATAAATAATAGCGATAAGCGATAATGTGAAAACAAAAGGCGCAAAATCTGCTGAAGCGATAGGAAACATTGGTAAAGAAAAACGAAGAAAACCATACCCACCTAATTTAAGTAAGACACCAGCTAAAATAACAGAACCCGCCGTCGGTGCTTCTACGTGAGCATCAGGGAGCCATGTATGAACTGGCCACATTGGCATTTTAACTGCGAAAGAAGCAAAAAATGCAAGCCACAACCATATTTGCATATGAACAGGAAACTGATAATTGAGTAAAGTTGGTATATCAAGTGTCCCAGCCTCCCAATACATAACCATAAGAGCAACCAACATAAGCACTGAACCAAGTAAAGTATATAAGAAAAACTTTATACTTGCATAAACACGACGTGCTCCTCCCCACACACCTATAATGATAAACATTGGAATGAGGCTGCCTTCAAAAAAAACATAGAATAGCATTGCATCAAGAGCACAAAAAACACCAATAATCGCAACTTCTAGAAGAAGAAACGCAATCATATAGGCTTTTAATCTCTCTTTAACATTCTCCCAACTTGCTAAAATACAGAAAGGCAAAAGAAAAGCCGAGAGAACAACAAAAAGAATAGAAATACCATCGACCCCCATATGATAGCTAATACCACCCCCTAACCAACTGGATTTTTCAACCATTTGAAAATTTTGGTTGCTAGAATCAAATCCTATCCAAATAATTAAAGAAATAATAAAAACAAATAGAGTCGTAAAAAATGCAACATTACGTATATTATGGCGTGCTACTTCACTATCATCTTTGATAAACAAAATCAGAAGAACACCAACAAGCGGCAAAAATGTAACCGTAGAAAGAATAGGCCAATCGGTCATTAGTTTACGCCCCCGATCATCATCCATGTAATGAGCAATGCAACGCCGATAAGCATTGCAAATGCATAGTGGTAAAGATAGCCTGTTTGCATTCGAACAACTCTATTTGTAATATCAACAACACGCGCTGCAATACCATTGGGACCTAGACCATCAATAATCTTACCGTCTCCCACTTTCCAAAGAAAAGAACCAATTCTAAAGGTAGGACGAACAAATAAAAAGTTATATAATTGATCGAAATACCACTTTTGGTAAAGAAAGTGATACACTCCTGGCATAATACGCGCCATTTTCTTGGGAAGAGAGGGAGCCGCAATATAAAATAAATAAGCCAACATAAACCCAAGAATCATTGCTATAAAAGGCGACCATTTTACCCAATTAAAAACATGGTGGGCATCATGAAGGATATGATTGTGGCTGCTTGTAAACAATGCTCCCTTCCAAAAAGTATCGTATAAATCACCAAAAAAATAAGGTTGGAAAATAACACCAGCAAATATTGCTCCAATAGATAAAATAAAGAGAGGGATCAACATCACTGGGGGCGATTCATGTACATGATGCATAACATCAACAGTTGCTCGTGGTTTTCCATGGAACGTCATAAAGATAAGCCGCCATGAATAAAAGCTTGTTAATAAGGCTGCAAAAACAAGAAGATAAAAAGCATATCCTGAAGCAATATTATGGGATGCAAAAGCAGACTCTATAATCGCATCTTTTGAGAAAAAACCAGCAGTCCCGAAAAGTGTTCCAGGAACGCCAACACCGGTCAATGCAATGGTCCCGACCATCATCATCCAATAGGTGACCTTTATATGTTTGCGTAACCCGCCCATTTTTCGCATATCTTGTTCATCAGATACAGCATGAATGACAGAGCCCGCCCCAAGAAACAATAAGGCTTTAAAAAAAGCATGCGTAAAAAGATGAAAGACAGCAGCTCCATAAGCTCCAACACCTAATGCAACAAACATATAACCAAGTTGAGAACATGTAGAATAAGCAATAACACGCTTAATATCATTCTGCACTAACCCCACAGTTGCTGCAAAAAATGCCGTTGTTGCTCCAACAATAATAATCACTGTCAAAGCAGTTGAAGAAAGTTCAAAAATTGGCGACATACGCGCAACCATAAAAACACCAGCCGTTACCATTGTCGCTGCATGAATAAGTGCTGATACAGGGGTTGGCCCTTCCATTGCATCAGGAAGCCAAGTATGTAAAAGAAATTGTGCGGATTTTCCCATCGCACCAATAAATAATAAAAGACATGTAATGGTAATTGCCGTCTGCCCATCAAATTGCCAATCTAAAAATGTCATATTTTGTATAAAGCTCTTATCGGCAGCTTTTGCAAAAATAGAGGCAAAATCAACCGATTGAAATAAAACAAAAATACTAAATATTCCTAAGAGAAAACCAAAGTCTCCAACACGATTGACGACAAAAGCTTTCATTGCAGCCTTATTAGCAGAATCGCGTTGAAACCAAAAACCAATTAACAGGTAAGAAGCAAGTCCTACACCTTCCCATCCAAAAAACATTTGGATCAAATTATTGGAGGTCACCAACATAAGCATCATAAATGTAAACAAAGAAAGATAAGAAAAAAAACGTGACCTTGAGGGGTCATGATGCATATAACCAATTGAATAAATATGCACTAATGCCGAAACACTGTTTACAACAATAAGCATGACTGCTGTTAATGTATCAATATGTAAAGCCCAGTTAAAGCTTAAGTCACCAACAGTCATCCAATGTAATACCAATACATCAATTACTGGAGTATGATCAAGTGCAATACTAAAAAAAGCCACCCACGACAATATGGCAACAATCACCATAAAGCTACATGTTATCAATTCACTCGCACGATCTCCTATCGTTTTCCCACCTAGTGCAGCAATGAGAAAACCCAAAAGTGGAAGAAAGACAATCGTATAATACATCACTGGTTAGCCTTTCATTACATTAACATCTTCAACCGCAATGGAACCACGATTACGGAAAAAAACGACAAGAATTGCTAAACCAATGGCAGCTTCAGCAGCTGCTACGGTTAAGACAAATAGAGCAAATATCTGCCCAACGAGATCATGAAGAAACGCTGAAAATGCAACAAAATTAAGATTAACTGAGAGTAATATAAGCTCAATAGACATCAAGATAATAATCACATTTTTTCTGTTGAGAAAAATTCCAGCAATACCAATTGTAAACATCAAAGCAGAAACTGTGAGATAATGCGTAATATCAATATACATCATAGCCCCCCTTAAATACCTTTTCCTGATTCAACTTGCTTGATTTCAATGGCACTTTCTACCGTTCTAGAAACTTGCTCTGCAATAGATTGCCTCTTTACTCCTAATTTATGACGAAGTGTTAAAACAATAGCACCAATCATTGCAACCAATAAAATTATTCCAGCAATTTGAAAATAGAAAACATAATCCGTATAGAGAATATCTCCTAATGCCTGTGTATTTGTTCGCTGCGCTAAATCAGGCATTGGTTGCGTAACATGCGCTCTCAAGACTGGAGAAAAATAGCTACTTACAAAAACAACAATCAATTCTACAGCGATAATAACGCCAATAAGAGCTCCAATAGGAGCATACCGAAGAGTTCCACTCTTTAACTCAGCAAAATCGACATCAAGCATCATAACGACAAATAAAAATAAAACAGCGACAGCTCCAACATAAACAACAAGCAGAATAAGTCCTAAAAACTCTGCTCCTGCAAGTAAAAATAAAGCCGCAGCATTAAAAAATGCGAGGATTAAAAACAAAACAGAATGCACTGGATTGCGTGCTGTAATAACAATAACTGCACTTGTTAGCATAATAAAAGCAAACAAATAGAAAAATGCCGCCGCTAGATCTGTTAGCATAGGCTTCTCCTTAATTATTCAAACAATTGGTATAAACTTCATACCAGATTACAATTTATCGGAAAACTATCCGACACCTCATTTAATGATACACTTAACGATAAGGTGCATCCATCAATATATTTCGAGCAATTTCTCGCTCCCAACGATCTCCATTCATTAAAAGTTTTTCTTTATCATAATAGAGTTCTTCACGTGTTTCTGTTGCAAATTCAAAATTTGGTCCCTCAACAATAGCTTCTACCGGACACGCTTCTTGACAAAAACCGCAGTAGATACACTTAACCATATCGATATCATAACGGACAGTTCTCCGTGTACCATCATTACGTCGCGGACCTGCCTCAATTGTAATCGCTTGTGCAGGGCAAATTGCTTCACATAATTTACAAGCAATACACCGTTCTTCACCATTTGGATAGCGACGCAATGCATGCTCACCACGGAAACGGCCAGATACAAAACCTTTTTCATAAGGATAATTAATTGTGGGCTTTGGTGAAAAAAATTGACGCATAGCTAAGAAAAAAGCACTCACGAATTCCAATAGAAGAAGTGACTTTGCCGCCTGAATGAAACCTGACATCGTAAAATCTCCTCTTAAACGAAATCCGTAAATTTTAAAAAAGCAGCAGTTACCACAACCATTGCTAGTGAGAGAGGAAGAAAAACCTTCCAACCAAGCCGCATGAGCTGATCATAGCGATAACGTGGAACAAAAGCTTTAACCATAGCAAACCAAAAAAATACAAAACAGACTTTTAAAACAAACCAAATGATACCAGGAACCCAATTAAGCCACCAAACATCTAAAGGAGGCAGCCAACCGCCCAAAAATAGAATGGTTGTTAATGCGCACATTAAAACAATCGCAACATATTCACCTAGAAAGAAGAGCATGTAAGGCGTTGAAGAATATTCAACCATATGACCAGCAACAAGTTCAGATTCTGCTTCTACCAAATCGAACGGAGGACGGTTTGTCTCTGCAAGCGCAGAAATAAAAAATATAATAAACATTGGAAAAAGGACCAACCAATTCCAATCGAGAAAACTGTTAAAAGGAAGACCAAGAGTTGTACCAAGCCCGTGCGTTTGTTTAAAAACAATTGTTGTGAGATCTAACGAACCACTTATTAAAATGACACTCACAAGCACAAAACCAATGGAAACTTCATAAGAAACCATTTGTGCCGCCGAACGAAGAGCTCCTAAGAAAGGATATTTTGAATTTGATGCCCATCCCCCCATAATAACACCATAAACTTCAAGAGATGAAATGGCTAAAATATAAAGCAAGCCAACATTAATCTTTGCAACCTCCCAGCCCTCATTGACAGGAATAACAGCCCAAGTTGATAAAGCAAGTGTCGCTGAAACAAAAGGAGCTAAAAGAAAAACACCCTTATTTGCACCTGCAGGGATAATAGGTTCTTTCACAACAAATTTAATTAAATCTGCAAAAGACTGTAGCAATCCCCATGGACCAACAACGTTTGGTCCACGACGCAATTGCACCGCAGCCCAAATCTTTCTATCTGCGTAAAGAAGATAAGCAACTAAGATCAAAAGAACGACTAAAAGAAGCAGTGTTTTTCCAACGATAATAAGTAATGGCAACAGCCAAGTCATAAAGAAATCATACATCATTATTCCTTTTCCTTTGCCTTTACTCTACAGTTTGCGTAACACGGTTTTTTGCAAGAGATGAACATTCAGCCATAACGGCAGAAGCACGTGCTATCGGATTTGTCAAATAAAAGTCTTTAATCATAGAAGTAAATGTTTGACTCTCTAGAGAAACCATTTTTGAACCAAGCACCTTAAGATTACTTATATCAGAAGGCACTATATCATCAACGGCACAAAGATGTGGATAATCATTAAACAAACATTGTCTTAATTGAGAAAGAGAATCAAAAGGAAGCCTTTGTCCTAAAACATCCGATAAAGCACGTAAAATAGCCCAATCTTCTTTTGCTTCACCTGGAGCAAAACCAGCCCGATTTGTCATTTGAACACGCCCTTCTGTATTTACATAAAGCCCTGATTTTTCAGTATAAGCAGATGCAGGCAAAATAACATCAGCAGCATGCGCACCATTGTCACCATGGCTACCAATATAAACTATAAAAGCTTTTGTATCAGCTAATTCTACTTCATCAGCACCAAGTAGAAATAAAATTTCACAGGTTTTTAGAATATTGGCAACCCCAAGCTTAGAAGTAAAGCCTATATCCAACCCTCCAACAGTTGATGCTGCATTATGAAGAACTCCAAATCCATTCCATGTCTCACTAAGAGCACCTATATCATCCGCTAATTTAGCAAGATTTTTTAAAACAGGTAAACCTTCATTTCCTGAAATTGCTCCCTCTCCAATAAGAATAAGGGGCCTCTTTGCTTCTCTTAAGACATTTAAAAAAGCATCCTCTCCCCGAATAAGTGTCGTTAATGTATCACTTCCAGATCCAAGGTAAGAATAAGGATAACGTAAATCAACTTTCTCTCCAATTAATGCAATAGGAAAATTTCCTATTCGTTGGCGCTTTAAAATGCGTGCATTTAAAACAGCCGCTTCATGACGTGGATTAGATCCCACAATAAGCAGAGCATCAGCCTGTTCAATACCTGCAATTGTAGGATTAAAAATATAACTCGAACGCCCAAACTCAGGCGATAAAGCAACTCCTCTTTGGCGACAATCAAAGAGCGTTGAGCCCAACGAACTCAATAATGCCTTAAGGGCATACATTTCTTCAACAGAAGCAAGATCTCCAGCAATGGCTCCAATTTTTTCTGGAAAAATTTTAGAGATCACCATTTTAATTTTTGCAAAAGCTTCTGTCCAACTGACAGGTTGAAGCTTTCCATCTTTGCGTACATATGGCCTATCAAGCCGCTGAGTCCGTAATCCATCCCAAATAAAACGCGTTTTATCAGAGATCCATTCCTCATTTACATCTTCATTCGTGCGCGGCATAATCCGCATAACTTCACGACCGCGGCTATCAATACGGATAGCACTACCAAGCGCATCCATCACATCAATCGATTCCGTTTTGACCAATTCCCACGGACGGGCATGAAATGCATAAGGTTTTGAGGTTAAAGCCCCCACTGGACAAAGATCAATAACATTTCCCTGTAATTCAGATGTCATAGCTTTTTCAAGATACGTCGTAATTTCAGCATCTTCACCACGACCGATCAAACCAAGCTCAGAAATACCTGCAACTTCCGTTGTAAAACGAACACACCGTGTACAATGAATACACCGTGTCATAACAGTTTTGACAAGAGGTCCAATATATTTATCTTCTACAGCACGTTTATTTTCTGTATAACGAGAACAATCTCGCCCATAAAGCATTGCTTGATCTTGAAGATCACATTCTCCCCCTTGATCACATACTGGACAATCCAAAGGATGATTAATGAGAAGAAATTCCATAACACCTTCACGTGCTTTTTTTACCATCTCCGTATTGGTAAAAATCTCAGGCGCTTCACCGTTAGGTCCTAACCGTAAATCACGAACCCCCATAGCACAAGAAGCCTGAGGTTTTGGAGGACCACCCTTAACCTCAACCAAACACATGCGACAATTTCCAGCAATTGACAAAGATTCATGAAAACAAAAACGTGGTATTTCTGCCCCAGCTGCCTCGGCAGCCTGAAGCAGCGTGTAGTAATCAGGAACTTCAATCTCTTTGCCATCAACTTTGATATTTATCATCACCCATCCAACCTGCGGATAATCCACTTAAAATTTGCATTCGGTTGCTCTTTAAAAAATTTTCTATCCCACGACTTCCAAAGCAATATTTTTTCTTTGGACGACATTTCGCGTATATTCATCAATTCTACGTTCAATTTCTGGACGGAAATTACGAATCAGCCCTTGTACAGGCCACGCTGCAGCATCGCCAAGAGCACAGATAGTATGCCCTTCAACTTGTTGAGAAACCTCAAATAAAAGATCAATCTCGCGTTTTTGCGCTCTTCCCTCAACCATACGTCCTAAAAGACGCATCATCCAACCCGTCCCCTCACGACACGGTGTACACTGACCACAACTCTCGTGCTTAAAAAAAACAGCTATACGCCAAATTGCTTTGATAATATCGGTTGATTTATCCATAACAATCATTCCCCCTGTGCCAAAAGAAGACCCGACATCTCGCATCCCATCAAAATCCATAATCGCATCGATCATATCCTCACCACGGACGACTGGACAAGAAGCCCCCCCTGGAATAACTGCTAAAAGATTATTCCATCCACCACGAATACCACCCGTATGTTTTTCAATTAATTCACGGAATGAAACACCAAGAGCGTCTTCAAATGTACAAGGGGCGTTAACATGCCCTGAAACCATAAATAATTTTGTGCCAACATTATTCGCCCGCCCAATTGATGAAAACCACGAAGCTCCTCGCCGCAAAATTGTTGGAACAACGGCAATGGACTCTACATTGTTGACTGTTGTTGGACAGCCATAAATCCCCATATTAGCAGGAAATGGTGGTTTAAGCCGAGGTTGTCCCTTTTTTCCCTCAAGACTTTCAAGAAGGGCCGTTTCTTCACCACAAATATAAGCACCGGCTCCATGATGAATGATAATATCGCAAGCATGCCCATATTTTGTTTTTTTGCCAAGCAAACCTGCATCATAACATTCATCAACGGCAGCTTGTAGCGCTTCACGCTCACGAATATATTCACCACGAATATAAATAAAAGCAACATTGGCTCCCATAGCAAAAGTAGCGATTGCACATCCTTCAATCAAAGTATGGGGATCATGCCGTAAAATATCACGGTCTTTACATGTCCCAGGCTCTGATTCATCAGCATTGACAACCAAATAATGAGGACGCCCATCACTCTGCTTTGGCATAAAAGACCATTTCATTCCGGTAGGAAAACCAGCACCACCACGACCGCGTAAACCCGACGCCTTCACCTCATCAATAATCCAGTCACGACCTTTGTCAATAATCCCTTTCAGACCATTCCAATGTCCACGCGACATCGCAGCCTTTAATGATTTGTCTTTTAAACCATAAATATTGGTGAAGATACGATCTTTATCAGCTAGCATACCCCACCTTTTTTTCTATTGCCCGTAGCATTTTTAGCTTTTCCTCAAATGCAATTTAAAAAAAATCTTGAAACTTTCTACTTTTAATCAAATGTTGTTATAAATGAGTGACATAATGGAATATCTTTTCAAAAAAAATTTTACTAAGATTCCATTCCCTTATTATCCTTTTTCTTTGATCCCTTGAGAGATTTACTTTTTTCTTCATCATCAAGAAGAGATGTTAAACCACTAATTGGCTCCGACGATTTACGACTATTTTGCGGACCAACAGCTATCTCAGGACCCTTTCCCGCCTCAAATGCATCGATAATCTCTTCAAGGCGTTCCGCTGTAAGATCTTCGTAAGTATCTTTAAAAATCATAACCATGGGAGCATTAACACAAGCACCAAGACACTCCACCTCTTCCCATGACAATGTTCCATCCTGATTTGTCGTAAAAGGTTCGTGATGAATTTTTTTCTGACAAACTTTAATCAATTCATCAGAACCACGTAACATACAAGGCGTTGTTCCACAAACTTGAATATGCGCTTTTGTTCCAACAGGCTTAAGCTGAAACTGAGTATAAAAAGTAGCAACTTCTAAGACACGGATATATGCCATAGAAAGAATTTGAGCGATATGTTCAATTGCAGCACGTGTCACCCAACCATCTTGCTCTTGTGCACGCATTAATAATGGAATGACAGCTGATTGCTCACGCCCGACAGGATACTTTTCTATAGTATTTTTAACCCATATTTGATTTTCTTTTGTAAAAGAAAACTCTGCGGGCTGATAGATATCATCTGCAAGACGGCGTACGGACATTAGCGATCAACCTCCCCAAAAACAATATCAATCGAACCCAAAATAGCTGTAGCATCCGCCAACATATGGCCTCGGGTTAAAAAATCCATAGCTTGGAGATGAGCAAATCCAGGAGCACGCAACTTGACACGATAAGGCTTATTGGTTCCATCAGAAACAAGATAAACACCAAACTCACCCTTTGGAGCCTCTACAGCAACATACACTTCTCCAGGAGGTGTGTGAAAACCCTCCGTATAAAGTTTAAAGTGATGAATCAATGCTTCCATTGAACTTTTCATTTCGTTCCGCTTTGGTGGTACAATTTTGCGATCCAAACTCGAAACTGGTCCCTTCTTTTCAGTCCCCAGTAACCGTTCTACGCATTGACGCATAATTTTCGCTGATTGACGCATTTCTTCCATACGAATAAGATAGCGATCATAACAATCACCATTTTTACCTATAGGAATATCGAATTCCATTTCATCGTAACATTCATAAGGCTGACTTTTACGCAAATCCCATGGCACACCAGCCCCACGGATCATAACTCCAGAAAAACCACGTGCCCAAGCTTCATCAATACTTACGACACCAATATCTACATTACGCTGCTTGAAAATCCGATTTGGTGTCACAAGCGCATCAAGTTTACCAAGAGAAACAAGAAATGAATCAATAAAATTACCAATATCCTCAACTAAAGATTCTGGTAAATCCTGATGCACACCACCGGGGCGAAAATAATTTGCATGAAGACGAGCGCCACAGGCACGTTCATAAAAAATCATCAATCTTTCACGTTGCTCAAACCCCCAAAGAGGAGGTGTCAAAGCACCAACATCCATTGCCTGTGTCGTTACATTAAGCAAATGGTTCAGAATACGCCCAATTTCACAAAATAAAACACGTATTAATTGCCCCCTTTTAGGAACTTCAATATCCAATAATTTTTCAATAGCAAGAACAAAAGCGTGTTCCTGATTCATAGGAGCAACATAATCTAAACGATCTAGATAAGGACCCGCTTGAAGATAGGTCTTTGTTTCCATTAATTTTTCGGTACCACGATGCAATAATCCAATATGTGGATCTACACGCTCAACAACTTCACCGTCCAACTCTAGAACCATGCGCAAAACGCCATGCGCTGCAGGATGTTGCGGACCAAAATTGATATTAAAGTTTCGAACATTGACCTCAGCCACAATCAACCCCTTGCTTTTTTAAAAACTTCATATCAAATATTAAAAAAATCTATCATATTAAAAACATTAATTATTAAAAAAATGCGCTATTCTAATAGAACGCCTTATCAAAACCAATATCATTTTTTACCCTCTGCTTTTTCATCACATGGTAAAATATATTGTCCTCCTTCCCAAGGAGAAAGAAAATCAAAATTACGCATCTCTTGGCGTAAAACAACAGGTTCATAAATCACTCTCTTTGCTTCATTATCATAACGGCATTCAACAAATCCTGTCACGGGAAAGTCTTTACGTAAAGGATATCCTTCAAAACCATAATCTGTTAAAATCCGTCTTAAATCCGGATGTCCTGAAAATAAAATCCCATACATATCATACGTTTCACGTTCATACCATTCTGCGCCAGGATAAACCGTACAAGCTGAAGCAACGGGAGTATTTTCATCCGTACGAACTTTTACACGTAAGCGTAAATTTTCACGAGGGGATAATAATTGGTAAGAAACATCAAAGCGCTTATCGCGAGAAGGATAATCCACACCACTAATGTCTGTAAGATTAATAAATTGACAGCGAGAATCATCACGAACAAACATTAAGACATCGATAATTGCATCAAGACGTGCCACAATAGTCAATTCACCAAAAGCAAGAACAGCCTCTTCAAGCTTATTTCCTAACTTATTTTCCAAATAAGCCGCAAGTTCAACCAATGATTCATTCATCATGACAAGAAAACTCTCTATCGCTCTATGGATCCGGTACGACGGATTTTTTTCTGTAACAATAATATGCCGTATAATAATGCCTCTGCTGTCGGTGGACATCCTGGAACATAAATATCGACAGGCACAATACGATCACAGCCACGCACCACTGAATAGGAATAATGATAATATCCCCCGCCATTTGCACATGATCCCATAGAAATCACATAACGCGGCTCTGGCATCTGATCATACACTTTTCTTAAAGCAGGAGCCATCTTATTTGTTAGAGTACCTGCCACCACCATCACATCTGATTGACGGGGAGAAGCTCGTGGTGCATATCCAAAACGCTCATTATCATAATGAGGCATTGAACATTGCATCATTTCGACAGCACAACAAGCCAAACCAAAACTCATCCACATTAAAGAACCGGTACGTGCCCAAGTAATCAAAGCATCTGCCGAGGTAACTAAAAAACCCTTATCTGATAATTCAGCATTAATATCACGAAAAAACTTATCGTTAGATCCTATCAATTCACCAGTATTGGGATCAATGATTCCTTTTGGTTTCGGAGCTGTAATTGTTGAATGATTAGATTTTAATTCCATTCAAGAGCTCCTTTTTTCCATTCATATATGAATCCAATAGTCAAAATCGCTAAAAACACAATCATCGACCAAAAGCCAAACACACCTATCGATTTGAATGAAACAGCCCAAGGAAAAAGAAAAGCAACTTCAAGATCAAAAATAATAAATAAAATTGATACCAAATAGAAACGAATATCAAACTTCATGCGAGCATCACTAAATGAATTAAACCCACATTCATAAGCCGATAACTTTTCAGGATCGGGGGAACGATATGCTACAATGTAAGGTATAATCAACAAAGCTCCAGCAATAACTGCCGAAACAATAATAAAGATCAAGACCGGTAAATAAGAGCTCAATAAATAAGCCATAACCCTCTTCCATCGTAACGAAATGCCTAAGCTTAACACAATTATTCAATATTGCGAAATCAAACAGGCAAACTTAATAACCGCTTCATTGACTCTGCTTATACAGCTTCAAAGATATACAGAGCGATACTTTTCTCATCGGCATAGGTAACGCAGAGAAAAAAAAGACGCAAGTCCTATTCTTATAATCATATAAAAAGAAAAAATATACTTACTTCCCCCCCTAAATCAAATACTCTACCACCTAACCTACAGTACAAGGACATCTTAAAAAGAAAGTCCTATGAGGAAATAGAAAATGGCGCGGGTGACGGGGCTCGAACCCGCGACCTCCGGCGTGACAGGCCAGCACTCTAACCAACTGAGCTACACCCGCGCATTTTTTGAACCAATTAATTTATTTGGTACAAGCGGTCGTGTAAGGGGTTCATTCGTTTATGTCAAGAAGGATTATGCATTTTTTAAAAAAATTATCAAATACTATCTTTATTCTTGCGTTTAGAAAAAAATTTCCTTAAAGAGGGTTCATTCAGTTGCTGATTATTGCATTGGGCGATTAGCTCAGCTGGTAGAGCGCCTCGTTTACACCGAGGATGTCGGGAGTTCGAGTCTCTCATCGCCCACCATATGCTTTTATATGTCTATTAATTTTTTGGCATATCTTTGAATGAGGGATGCATAGGTAAAAGTGAGGGAATGAGATTTTGCAACATGCTTCTGCAGAGCGTGATCTCGGCAAATGGATTCTAATATTTCTTGAAGTCTGTTAGTTTCTTTTGGGATAAACCATTTAAAAGTCTCATAAATGCAACATCGGTTCATGTTGCAACAGATTAGAAGGCTTGATTGTGAAGTTTTTTCGACAAAAATAGATTGCTTTTCTTAAGAGAGAAGCTATATCTTGATGTAAAGTATACAGTTCTATGTATCTTATCTTCCATCCTTACTGGAACAGATTTTTTGCCAATTTCTATAGAAAATAAAAATGCTAAAGATACAGCTAATTTTTAGATTTTATTGGTCATTATTTTAAACGTGTGAAGATATTGTACACTATCTCTATACAAAAAATATTATCAAGCATATACAATTACATAGTACGTTTAATATCATCATAAAATTCAAATCCTACAATAGGATATATAAATTAAAAATATTGGTGTACTCACGTTTGTTAATCTTAATGCGATAATTCGTGATCTCTCTTCAAAACGAATATCATTACAGTTTTTAAGGAAGATATCGTTAACTTTATACAAGCTCATGCAAAAAAACTGATATTTTGTTCCAAATTTTTTATGGCATATTTACCCTGAGGAGATGACATTACAAGTGATGCTGATAACCTTGAATTGCTTTTACTTAACTTGCCTTTTCATCCACCTTTAATTTCTAATTTGAGATTTTTTCTTTATTTTTATCGAAACATAAAGAATATAAATATCATATGTCCTTGCGCTTCTTTATACAATCTGATTCTTGCTAATAAAGTCTTCCCTGCTTAACTTCACCAAAGAGACAACCAAAGTCTCTTAAAGCTTTAATGCAATAAAAAGTGTGATTATCAAATATACGCGACTTGTTTATTATTGCAAATTCTTTTCTTTAAAAAGACTATAGTCTTCTAACAGCGTTTTTTCTGTGAAATTATCTATCTTTTCAATTAAAAAAACTTTTATTGTTTAGCTTTTGTTTTTTTCTCAAAGAGATGAGGGCTTTCAATAATAAGCTTTTCTCGCGCTTTTTGTAACTGTTTAATGATTTCATCAATTTTTGATGGAGAACAAAAAGCTTCTTGGCTATTCAATAAATGCAACCTCTCCTTCCCCTCATATAAACATTGCATCTGGGATTGAAGTATTCTAACTTCTTGAAAGAAAAGACGCCCAGTTTCCTTAAAACCATTATTAAGTGAAAAAAGTTGATCGGAAATGGATAGCAGAATTTGTTTTAAAAAGCGTTCATTTTCTTGACGTTTACGATATTCTAAAATAAGAGCATGGCTTATCTCATCTAATTGTTGTTTCGTAGAATCAATTTGACGCAATAAATTTGGTTTTTCCCCCATATCACCTTTTCTCACCTTCACAAGCATAGTATGAATGTCTAACAACTTAATTGCGGAATGAGATAAATAATCAACAACTGTAGGGGTATTGACATAGCGTTTTCGTGCATTCATCACAAACTTACCTAATGACTGTTTTTTTACATTCATTCCGCTATTTATTTTTATTTTACAAAGGCATTCTAAAGAAAGTGCTAAAAAATATTATTCTAATGCATTATTCGATGAAACCTTTTTTCTCTTTTCACTATCAACGTGGAATTCGTGGAGAGAGAAAACGTACAGGTGTATAAAGGATAAGATGTGTTGTTTTCTCCAACACACTACTACCATCAGCAAGAAGAGCTTGACTAGGTGACAATTCTGTACCTTGCATAATTGTTGAAGCCAAAGAACCTTCTCGAGAAAGAGCCATCAATGTTGGCGAAGATGCAAAGACATTATGGGCCCCTCCATCTACATGAGAGAAATCAAGAACAGCTATTCCGTTTTTACGCAACATTTCAATATCTGAGCCATCACCCACACGATGATGTCCACCCGTAAGACGTCCTGAAACAGCAAGAGCTTTATCCGCTCTGGATACTAAAATAGCTGTTGGCTGTGGGAGTTTTTTTATATCATTAAGTTGGCGCTCAAATACATCAACATCAATGTCTGGTGCAGCCATTAATAAACTTGTAATACGATGAATAGGCTTATATTTTCCCTGTAGGGCTAAAGTTCTAAATGCCTCCATTATAACAAAATTGCCCATAGAATGTGCAATGACCGAAATCTGATCAGCATTGGTTTCACTAATAAGTGTCAAAAGCTCTATTAATCCGTCACGGGCAAAATTAGCACTGTCACGATCATAAATATAAAGAGGAACTGATCCAGCAGAAGGCCAAGAATAATGCACAGCGACAACATTTAAAGAATAATCGTGTGTAAACTGCGCCGTACGAAATGTACCATCTGCAAAATTATTATTATATCCATGGATAAAAAGAAAAATTTCTCTTTTTCCTTTTGGCTTTTTTGCTAAAGCAGCATTTAATTGCTGCTTAAACTGTTCTTTATTATCGTATTTTTGTAATGCTACTGCTGCAAAATATTTATCATGCGTAGGTTTATACGCATTTATTTCAACAACTCCCTTTACATGTTGCTGGGGGATTCCTACATCAACACGATTATAATGCACTTTATTTGATCGCTCTATGCCATAAGGTTGAGAGTAATTATTTTGCATCATACGACTTGTTGCAACATACACTGGAACAATGGCTTTTGGAGAAATTGGTTTTCCTTCAACTTCCCTTTCTACTGCAATCATAGAAGGAGTTGCATGCACCCCATGCCAAAGTACAGCACGCGAATCGCTACATGCTGATAATAAAGAAATACAAATAAGAAGTGTTAAATATCTTAAAACCACTATACTTTTCACTGCAACACCATCCCACCCTATAAAAAATATAACATTTCAAATGCACAGAATTAAAGTAATAAAAAATGAAAAATTAATGAAACATTATTGGAAATACACCAACAAATAATAAAAAAAGAAAGATTTCTTTATAATGATACATTCTCTTTTTACACAACTTCCTCTCATTACAGAGATTAATTGCCAAATGGTGCGGTCGAGAAGACTCGAACTTCCACGGGTTGCCCCACAGCGACCTCAACGCTGCGCGTCTACCAATTCCGCCACGACCGCACGTGGTGAAACAAAAAACTTTGGATTCCAGCCTTTAACAAATCATCAAGAAAGGTACAAGCCAATTTTCTGTTTCTCATAATTTATTTTATCCAGATAATTTATAACTTAATAAAGATTACGAGAAATATGGGCTTTCCTATGATCTTTGAACCATCATCATAAAATATGCTTGTGCAGCTTGATCTTTTTCATAAGAACCATGAAAGTTTTTGGTAATTGTTGTAGAACCCTGTTTTTGAATTCCTCTCATAGTCATACACATGTGCTCAGCCTCAATCAGTACTGCGACACCAAGGGGTTTTAGATATGTTTTTAAAGCGTGAGCTACCTGCGCTGTCATAGCTTCTTGTGTTTGTAAACGACGAGAAAAAATATCTACAACACGTGCAATTTTTGAAAGGCCAACGACTTTTGTATTAGGAAGATAGGCTATGTGCGCTTTCCCGATAATTGGGATCATATGATGTTCACAGTGTGAATAAAAAGGTATATTTTTTACGATTACCGATTCATTGTATCCTGAAACCTCTTCAAAAACCGTGCCTAAAGTTTCTTCAACCGATTGACTATAACCATTAAAAAGCTCGCGATATGCCTTAGCCATACGTCTTGGTGTATCTAAAAGCCCTTCTCTACTTGGATTTTCCCCTACCCATAAGAGTAATGTACGAATCGCTTCTTCTACCTCTTCAATATTAGGACGCTTTTCTTCAGATAAAAAAGAATCCTTTGAACCTTCTTTAACAACATTACGCATTCAAAAACTCCAACCCTACTCTCTACAAAGCATTTGCTAAATATCTATTTCATTTTGTATAATCTCTATATAAGCGAATTAAAAGTTTAAACAATCACAGCTCTCAAAATTTCAGGCAATAGCGCATGATTGATAATATCTATAATGATAAAATAATTGAATATGCAGCACATATAAGCAAAATTGGGCGCCTTAATAATCCTGATGCAACATCAAGGAAACATACACACCTTTGCGGTTCAACAATTATCGTAGATTTAAAAGTAAAAAATGATATTATTACGGATTTTGCCCATGAAATACACGCATGCGTGCTAGGGCAAGCTTCGGCTTCACTTTTAGCATCTCATATCATCGGAAAAACAACACAAGATCTTAAAATATTGCGTGAAATTATCTATCAAATGCTAACGCAAGATGGTCCTTCTCCTCAAGCTCCATTTGAGGATTTTTCTTGCTTACAGCCCATTAAAGACTATAAAGTGCGCCATGCAGCAACACTACTGCCCTTTGAGGCAACGATAGATTGTATTCAAAAAATTGAAGAAAAATAAATGTTCAAATCGCAATCTCGACAAAAAAAATTGACTCGAAATTACACTGGCACTTGGCAAAAAACACCCGGACGATTATTGGGCATTTGCTTAATACGTCTCTATCAAATAACACTTTCGAGTCTTATAGGCAATCAGTGTCGCCATGCCCCAACTTGTTCAGAATATACATATGAAGCGATTGCACGCCATGGGCTTTGGGCTGGTGCATGGATGGGATTTTTTCGTATCATGCGTTGTGGACCCTTTGGAACAGCTGGCTTTGATCCAGTCCCTCCATTACTGGGAAATTCTTGCTGTTTTTATAAACCTTGGCGTTACTGGAAAATTTCTGACAAACACAATAAATAATCCTTTTCTTTTTTTATATGTACTGATAGAAAAATTAGTCTATAAGCTTTTTACTTAGTTTTCACGAAAAATCATCCGCAATCGTTAGCGGAATTGGATTTAAAGGGTGTTTTTATGTCTTGCTCTATTTCTCTTTCTTTTCCAGATGGTTCAAAACGTAATTACCCCGCCGAAATGACAGGTTTGGAATTAGCAGAATCCATTTCTAAATCATTAGCAAAAAAAGCAGTCGCCTATAGTCTTAATGGCATTATGCGAGATCTATCGGATTCATTGGGACAATCTGGTCAAGTAGAGATTATTACCCGAGAAGATTCACGTGCTCTTGAACTTATAAGACATGATTGCGCCCATGTTCTTGCTGAAGCAGTGCAAGAACTCTTTCCTGAAACGCAAGTGACAATAGGTCCTGTTATTGAGAATGGATTCTATTATGATTTTGCACGCCAACAACCTTTTACATTAGATGATCTTACCGTCATTGAAAAAAAAATGCGTGAAATTATTCAACGCAATAAACCTTTTAGGAAAGAAATTTGGTCTCGTGAAAAAGCAAGAAAAATTTTTTCTGAGAAAAAGGAATTTTATAAAGTTGAACTTATTGATAGCGTTCCTGAAAATCAAGATTTAAAAATCTATTATCAAGGAGAGTGGTTTGATCTTTGCCGCGGACCGCACATGCAATCTACAGGCCAAATTGGAAATGCTTTCAAATTAATGAAAGTCGCAGGCGCTTATTGGCGTGGCGATGCCAATAATCGGATGCTTACGAGAATTTATGGAACAGCATTTGCAAATGAAAATGACTTAAAAGCCTACCTCCATATGTTAGAAGAAGCTGAAAAGCGTGATCATCGCCGCTTGGGACGTGAAATGGACTTATTTCATTTTCAAGAAGAAGGACCAGGAATGATTTTTTGGCACAAAAAAGGCTGGAAAATGTTCCAAAATTTGATCAACTATATGCGTAGACGCCTTGATGATCATCAATATGCTGAAGTTAATGCGCCACAAGTTCTCGATAGGTCACTTTGGGAAATATCTGGCCATTGGGGCTGGTATAAGGAGAACATGTTCAAAGCAATTCCAGCAGCAGAAGATTCAGATCATGGGAATGTTTATGCTCTTAAACCAATGAATTGCCCTGGTCATGTGCAAATTTTTAAACATGGTTTAAAATCTTATCGTGATTTGCCTATTAGACTTGCTGAGTTTGGTCTTGTGCACCGTTATGAGCCTTCAGGTTCTTTACATGGTCTTATGCGTGTGCGTGGTTTTACACAAGATGATGCGCATATTTTTTGTACTGATGAACAATTAGCCGATGAATGTCTCAGTATTAATGATCTTATTTTATCAACTTATGCTGATTTTGGTTTTAAAGAAATCAGTCTTAAGCTTTCAACACGTCCAGAAAAACGAGTTGGATCTGATGCATTATGGGATCATGCAGAAAGTATCATGGAATCTGTCCTTAAAACGATTGAAACAAAATTTGCAGGACAAATCAAAACAAGCATCTTTCCAGGTGAAGGAGCATTTTATGGTCCAAAATTTGAATATACATTAAAGGATGCTATCGGTCGTGAATGGCAATGTGGAACAACACAAATAGACTTTAATCTCCCTGAACGTTTTGGTGCATTCTATATTGATAAAGATTCAGAAAAACGTCAACCTGTTATGATCCACCGTGCTATTTTGGGATCAATGGAGCGTTTCCTTGGTATATTAATCGAAAACTTTGCTGGACATATGCCACTTTGGCTTGCTCCTGAACAAGTTGTTGTTGCAACAATTACATCTGAAGCAAATGAATATGCCAAAAAAATAACAGCAAAACTTAAAGCTATTGGGCTTTCAGCAACAACAGATCTCCGCAATGAAAAAATTAACTATAAAATACGAGAACATTCTTTACAAAAAGTTCCCGTAATTTTGGTATGCGGCAAACGTGAAGCTGAAACAAACAGCGTAAATATGCGCCGCTTAGGAAGTACGAATCAAACCTTTTTATCTATAAAAGATGTGATTAAACAACTCTCAAATGAGGCAACACCTCCAGATTTGCAACGTGTAATAAATATATAAATCACAGAAGATGGTAAGATATCAATTTTTATACAAAATAAAACGATTTGATACTGTCGTGTTTTGGGGTTTTATACATAATTACCTATCACAAGAAAGGATCATCTGATCACACTCTACAAAGCGGATGAGTAAAAATTGAATGTAAGAGTTATAAGCCGTTTAAATGCAAAAATCTTAGACAATTGAATATTAATAAATACCAATTTCTAGCATTAATCTATTAGCTTTATAATAGAAAGATGGTGCTATTATCATAGATAAATCATTACGAATTATAGCAACATCAAGAAATAAAACTGGAAACAAGATTATATTTATTAATAAATATGTAAACTAGCTGAATGATAATGTATCTTATTCATAAAGTATAGTATTATCAAAAAAAGACAACATATTGATTTATAATAATATATACTATTATTCATATTAAATAAGAATCTCGACTATCATAGGATACTCTCATTTCAAATCTTTTTGTGTTGAATCAACCAAAATTATTCGCTTGTACGTGACAAGCGGGATGAGTGTGTGGCAACTATTTAAAAAAGGACTAAAAAGTCTCAAGAGCTAAGTTTTTTGCAAACATTGAAGGCGAGCTAAATATAATGATGATACCAGCTTACTCTTTTACAAGCGTAAAAATGTTGGTGCTCAATGGATTTACCGTTATACTATTCACAAGCACCGTAGCAAAATGGGCTTAGATGCTTTCAAAGATATCTCTTTAAAACAAGTGTGTGAATTGGAAACACAATAGCGTTATAAATTTCGCGACTTCCACTGACTAAATGTTATTTTAACTTCCCTAAGAGTTATACAGCTAAATCAAAGAAAAATTGCAAAATTCAACGTTAATTCTTTCCCCTCTTCATATTATATCAAATCTAAAATTCTTATAAAAAAAATTCGTCAAATAGATACATATGGTACATTATGCTTGTTTAACATATAAAGCTCGGGGCACACATTATAAAATGTTTAATATCTACGACACATGACTGCGCTAGACGCTATACTGATTTATAAAGAAACCTCCAAACGCATGTTTTACCCAAAAAATAAGAGAACATAAATAAAAAAACATTATCGTGCTCTATCAAGAACACGCTTACATTCAATGAGTTCAAACAGTATTTCTTGCAACAATGCTTTATCGGTTTTATCTTTGTAAAGATTCACAGAACCAACAGATGCTTCTCCCTCATTCTTTATGAAACTCAAAAGCCCAAAAGAAGATTTTTTAGGCTTATTGCTGGTATTTTCGAAAGTTTGTCCTACTTGATTTTTCTCTATGACAATATTCATGGTATCAAGATCGCCATTCCCAAAAGCAGTTACAAAAGCAACCCCATTTTCTTTCAAAAGACGCTGCACACCTTTTATTGTATAACCTTGATCATATAATAACTGCTTAATACCATTGAGTAAATCAACATCGACCGGACGATAATAGCGTCTTCCTCCTCCACGTTTCATTGGTTTAATCTGCCTAAAACGTGTTTCCCAAAATCTCAAGACATGCTGCGGAAGCTCCAACAAATCGGCTACTTCGCTAATTGTGCGAAAAGCATCAGAGCTTTTATCCATTTTTCAACACCTTATCTAAAACACGAAAAATGATTTGACAATGATTCATTACGTTTCAATTTCTCAACAAGATTAGTCAAAAATAGGACCATAATTGACTATTTACTAAACAGTTTTTTTCTCAAAATACAGGACTTTATCTTATATTTATACATTTTTAAATAAACACCAAACATTATCACGCGTTTATTTATGATATACTATTTTTTTGTCTTGCACGATGCGAATCTAAAACTCTCTGCTTAAGTACATTTGCAGCCTTAAATGTTACAACACGTCGTGGTGGAATAGGCGCTTCAACACCTGTTTTTGGATTGCGCCCAACACGTTCATTTTTACTGCGCACCTGAAAAGTTGCAAAAGAAGAGAGTTTAACAGCCTCACCTCTTACAAGTGAGTTGCAAATCTCATCCAAAACCAATTCGACCAAAGCTGCTGATTCAGTATGTGACAAGCCCACTTTTTTGCAAACTACGCTCGCTAAATCTGCACGCGTTACTGTCTTACTTGTCATTATAACCACCTATTTAAATATTAAAAATTACAAAATGACTTATACGTTTTCTTGAAATATGGTCAAGTAGCCATAATTTACCAACGAATAAGAATTGCTCCCCATGTAAATCCACCTCCCATAGCTTCTAACATGATAAGATCTCCTTCTTTTATTTTTCCATCGCAAACAGCTGTTGTTAAAGCCAACGGAACTGATGCAGCAGACGTATTACCATGTTGATCAACGGTAATTACAACTTTATCTGGTGAAATTCCCAGTTTTTTAGCAGATGCTTCAATAATGCGCTTATTAGCTTGGTGAGGTACAAACCAATCTAGTTGTGAAGAATTCATACCTGCATCTGCAAAACAATCATCAACCACATCCGTTATCATACCAACAGCATATTTAAAGACTTCTCGTCCTTCCATACGCAAATAGCCTGTTGTTTGTGTTGTTGAAGGTCCACCATCAACATACAGCTTATCTATATAAGCACCATCAGAACGTAGTTTTGCAGATAATATACCACGCTCAAAAGCAATCCCCCCTTCAACTTCTTGTGCTTCCAAAATAGCAGCTCCCGCACCATCACCAAACAAAACGCACGTCGTACGATCTTCCCAATCTAAAATCCGAGAAAATGTATCGGATCCAATAACTAAAATTCTTTTAGCTGCTCCACATTGTATATAAGCATCTCCTGTTGTTAAAGCAAAAATAAAACCAGAGCAAACAGCTTGAATATCAAAAGCAAATCCATGGCTCATTCCCAAAGCATACTGAATTTCAACAGCAGAAGCAGGAAAAGTACGATTTGGTGTTGAGGTTGCTAAAATAATACAATCAATATCCTTTATTGTAAGACCAGCATTTATAAGAGCTTCTTGCGCAGCTTCGACTCCTAAAGAAACGGTTGTTTCATTTTTATTGGCAATATAACGTTGATGTATTCCTGTACGCTGAACAATCCATGAATCCGATGTTTCAACAAACTTTGCAATCTCATCATTTGACAAACTTCTTTTTGGCAAAGCGCTTCCTACACCACGTATAATTGATCGAATCATTCAGCTCTCACCTTTTTTCAGACTTTTCATTTCTATTATAAGAGCTTATCATAAGGACTCTCCATTCATCACTGCTTCTTCTTCCTGATCAAAAAGTGTTCCTTTATTTTCATGAAATCGCCGTAAATCAGCAGTTATTTTTTGTAAAAGTCCGTTATTAACCATCTCATAACCAACTCGGATAGCAGAAGCAAAACCATTAGCATTAGCACTGCCATGACTTTTGATGACAACACCATTCAAGCCTAAAAGTACTCCTCCATTCACCCTATCGGGATCCATTTTATGTTTCAGTGTACGAAAAGCTCCCCGCGATAAAAAATAACCAAGAGATGTTAAAAAAGAACTGCGCAATGCAGAATTTAAAATCTCTCCTATCTGTCGCGCGGTCCCTTCTGCGGTTTTTAAAGCAATATTACCAGAAAACCCTTCGGTTACAACAACATCTACTGTTCCTTTCCCAATGTCATTGCCCTCAACAAATCCTTTATATTCCAATCCTTCTAATTGTACTTCACGTAATATCATTCCTGCTTTTTTTATTTCGTATAGTCCTTTAACCTCTTCCACCCCCACATTTAAAAGCCCAACGCTTGGTTTTTCAGTGTGATACAAAGCGCGAAACATACCCGCTCCCATAACCGCCAAATCCACCAACTGACGAGCAGACGCACCAATTGTTGCCCCAATATCTAAAACGATACTCTCACTGCGAAGTGTTGGCCAGATACCCGCAATTCCAGGACGTTCAGCTTCTGCTAGCATTTTTAAACAAAAATAAGACATAGCCATCAGCGCTCCCGTATTACCAGCAGAAACGCAGGCATCAGCTTCACCATTTTTTATCGCTTCAATGGCATACCACATTGATGATTTACCACGTCCATTACGAAGTGCTTGGCTTGGCTTTTCATCCATGCGCGTATAACTTTCTGTGGGATAAAAGCGCGAGACAGAATCTAAACAGGGATATTTTTTTAAAACTGGCTTAACGATCTCTTCTATCCCATAAAACAGAAAATAAATATTTGACAAATATTTTTGTACAATTGCTGCTCCTGCAATAGCTGCTTCTGGACCGTAATCACCACCCATAACATCCACAGAAATTCTAATCACGCTTGCATATCCCACATCTTTTATTTACATTTTTAAATGTATATTATGATTTTTGGCTTCTGAATACTCACAAAACATATCTTGCGAAAATAGCTCCGCGGAAAATATCGTTTTTATCATAGCATACAATAGATAATTTTTTTATGTTTTTACAATTACTTCCAATTTTTCAAAACAGAAAATGGCGAGAGTTTTTGCTCTGCTTCTTCTAAATTTTTAACCACATGCATATTTATCCCCTCTTTACGTGGATAATGATTAATAGACAACTCAAAAAACTCTTCCATGATTGCACCAATATCAATTTTATCATTATAAAATACTTCCGGAGTATCAAGCCCCTCTACATCTAAAAATAATTCTCCAGTCCCTTCTGATATTTTGGGTTTTATCAAATTTGAATCTTCAGGAACAAAAACAACGTCAATATTTTCACAGAGAATATTTTCTAAAGGTTCTAATGTAACAACACATAACTGTAGTATACGTGCTTGTAACAGACCTTTTATACGCACGCCACGTTTTTTCCACGGAAAAATATGGAATTTTCCCTCACAGAATTTCACTTCAATCAAATCATGGTTCTGAGCTAAATGTATACATTCCCTTTTGTTTGCACAAAGATGAACTCTTATACCTTTAGCAGGGAGAGAACGTACAGATATTGGATAAGCCAAAGCACATGTCATTTGAGAAACATTTTGAGCATTCATTAACAACTCCCAACCACAAAAACATATCAAGCACTGTACTTTTAGTTATCTCAAGTACATTTCATTCATTTTTTTCTTTTCTAAAGAAATTCTATATGGCATAATTTGTTTTATAACAGGGAAACTCAATGTAAGCTACGGTAGATTAAGCTAAAATTAGAAAAAGCTTGAGATTGCTTTCTTGTGTTACATCTAAGTATAAAAAGGAGATGTCATTGTTTCAAATGCCTCACTTCATGGCCTTAATCAAACGTCACTTATTGGTTGGTCTCTCAATAGTAAATATAATAATACTTGCCGGTTGTAGTCTTCTTGATTCTTCAGGTTCAAGTCAAATTTATAGAGAAGGCTATATTCTTGATAAAGATGCTCTGAGTTCCATTTCTATTGGCTCAAGTCAAGAGCAAGTTCTTTTAACTTTAGGGACCCCTTCATTAAAAACAAAATATGATAATGAAGTTTTTTATTACATCTCACAGACACGTTATCGTGGGATGCAGTTTATGAAAACAAAGATTATTGATCGCAAAGTTTTAGCTATTTACTTCAATAAAAATAATCAGGTTGCAAAAGTTGCAAATTACGGGTTACAAGACGGTCAAGTGTTTGACTTTATTACACAAACAACGCCAACTGTAACGAAAGAACATCCTTTCTTAATTCAAATTATAAAAGGCCCTGCGAATTTGCCACCCCATAACTAAATCATATAGTCTGCGTACCGTTTCAATATTATAGGTCTGATAATATCAGATCTATAATGGAGGGGATTTGTAACTCTTAGAGTCGGACTTTTTTTGCCATACTGTCGAGAACTGCATTAACAAGTTTTGGCTCTTCACCTTCAAAAAACGCCTTTGCTATATCAACATATTCATTCATAACAACTGCAATAGGGACATCTTTACGGTTGATCAACTCCCATAAACCTGCTCGTAAAATTGCGCGTAAGATAGAATCAAGACGTGAAAGAGACCACTCTGCAGAAAGCTGTTGATGAAGCAGCGGATCAAGCTGCTTTTGATCTTTTACAACACCCGTTATAATAGCCAAAAACCATTGAAAATCAGCTTCAAGATATTGGTCTCCATCAATATCTTTTCCCAAACGATAAGCCTCATACTCAGCTGCAGTTTCCATCACCCCCGAACCCACGATATCCATTTGATAGAGTGCTTGAACTGCAGCAAGTCTTGCTGCTCCACGTTTATTGGCTGAACGCGGAAAATGTCTGCTTTTTATATCAGCCATATTTAACGATTATCTCCAAATCTCTTTTTTAGAGCGATCATACATAAAGCAGCTTCAGCCGCAAAACCACCTTTATTTTTGTCATCTAGTTTTGCACGCACCCATGCTTGTTCTTCGTTTTCAACAGTCAAAATACCATTTCCAATAGCCAAGTGTTGATGAACAGTTAAATCCATCAATGCACGACAAGAACCATTAGCAACAATTTCAAAGTGATATGTTTCACCCCTAATAACACAACCAAGAGCAACATAACCATCATACGATATCTTGTTTTGTTCAGAAAAAGCTATTGCACTTGGTATTTCTAATGCTCCAGGAACCGTTACAACATCATAACTTGCTTCAGCTTTTTGCAAAGTATTCACTGCACCTCTCAAAAGCGCATCAGAAATCCCCTCATAAAAACGTGCCTCAACAATCAATACGTGAGGCTTTTTACCTATCTCTTTCATCATAATGAAATTCCACAAAAAACGAATCAAAAAAATCAAAGTTATAAAGCATAAAATTCTGAAAACGATCAATAGAGTGTTGGCTTATTCATCTTCTCTTTTTAAAGTAAAAAGTTTTGCAGCATAACGAGCAAGTTGATCAATTTCCAAATTTACCCGATCTCCAATTTTAGCTTGTCCCCACGTTGTCATTTCGAGTGTATGGCGAATAATAAGAACATCAAAAACACAATCCTCAACACCATTAACAGTCAAAGATGTCCCATTAAGTGCAATAGATCCCTTGTTAACAATGAAAGGCATAAATTGTCTTGAAACTTTTAAATAAAAACGAATTGCATCCCCTTCCTTTTTTTGATCAATGATTTCAGCCAAACCATCAATATGACCAGAAACCAAATGTCCCCCCATTTCATCACCCAATCGAAGCGAACGTTCCAAATTAACAAAAGTTCCTTTTATCCATTGTGCAAGATTCGTTAAACGTAATGTTTCTTCCCACGCCTCGACAACAAACCAATTGGAATCTTCTTGCTTTAATCCTCGCTCTACAATTGTCAGACAAATTCCTGAACAAGCAATTGACGCCCCAATTGCTAAGCTTTCTATAACATAGTGGGTAGAAATCTTTAAACGCATCCCCTGCTTTAAAGGTTGAACATCTTCAACACAACCAATATCCGTTATAATTCCTGTGAACATAATGTCTTACGTCTCCACTTATAAAAACGGTCATTTCCAAACATTCTTGTCTCAATTTTATGAAATTGCGAGAGATAATTTCCAAAATGAGGGGCTTCAATACGATTTTTGCCTAAAACAATGGGGGTATGAAAACATATCAAATGATCAACACAACCAGCATTCAAAAATTTTTCCCCTGTCTTGACGCCCCCTTCCAATAAAACACTATTAATCCCATGTTTATAAAGCATCTGTAAAAGAGCAAAGGGTTCTACACAACCATTGTTCATCTCTACCGAATAAACAGACACACCATATTGCTCCAATGCATTTTTTTTGCTTTTCTTTGAAAGATCCCCATCACAAATAACCCATGTAGGGATTTTTATAGCTGTTTGGACAACTTTTGCATAAAGAGGGATAGATAAATCTGCATCCAAAATAATACGAATTGGTGAGCGCATCTCCATCCCTGGCAAGCGGCAATTGAGTTGTGGATCATCTGCGAGTATAGTTCCAATACCAACGAGGATAGCATTATTTTGAGCACGTAAAATATGCGTATGGGCATGAGAAAGTGTTCCACTAATTTTTACGCTGCCTTTCTCTTTTTTTCCAACACCATTATCTGCAGAAATTGCCATTTTAAAAGTGACCGCACAGCGTTGTATCTTTCTTATGCACCAATGCGTCCATAAGGATTCAAAAGCCTCTTCAGCTAAAATACCCTCAACCACTTCAATACCAGCCGCTCGCAAAAGAGCAATACCATGACCATCAACACGCTTGTCACAATCAGTCAGCGCAACAACAACTCGAGAAACACCTGAACCAATAAGTGCATTCACACACGGCGAAGTTTTTCCATAATGCGCACAAGGTTCTAATGTAACATAAGCAGTAGCTCCTTGAGCCAAAGAACCTGCCATGTGTAAAGCTTGCACTTCCGCATGAGGACGCCCATGAATAGCTGTTACGCCATAGCCAACAATAAAAGCCCCTCCACTATTATCGTTTCGCACAATTAATGTACCAACCGAAGGATTCTCACCTGTAAGACCGACATGACGTTCTGCTAAACGAATAGCTGCAGCCATAAACCGTTCATCTTGCACTTTTTTATTCATCAAAACGAGATTCTGTATCCGCGATACCCTTTGACAATTCATCTATAACATCGTGAAAATCGCTTGCATTACGGAAATCTCGATACACAGAAGCAAAACGAATATAAGCAATATCATCAATTCTTTTCAATGCTTCCATCACAAGATGCCCAATTTTTTCTGAAGAAATCTCTGGTTCTCCCAAACTTTCAAGCTGGCGTACAATGCCAGAAATTGCTCGTTCAATATGATCAGGATCAATATTGCGCTTACGTACAGCCACATCAACTGATCGCATTAACTTATCACGATCGAAAGGTTCACATCGTCCACTTTTTTTAGCGACTAAAAGCTCACGCAACTGAACACGTTCAAAAGTTGTAAAGCGACCAGCACAAACAGAACAAACACGGCGGCGTCGAATCACTGCCCCCCCTTCTGCAGGACGCGAGTCTCTAACCTGTGTATCCTCATATTGACAATAAGGACAGCGCATCTCTTTTATATCCTTAACAAGCGCTGAGATAAGAGTAAAGAGGAAATTGATTCGTTATATCTTCCACCTTTTTCTTAACAGCCATTTCAACAGCATGATTATCTTCATCACTTTTTGCGTTCCGAAGACCATCAAGAACTTCTGAAATCAAATGACCAACTTGAATAAATTCTTTTTCTAAAAAACCACGCGTTGTAGCAGCAGGTGAGCCCAAACGAATTCCCGATGTTATAGATGGCGTTTCAGGGTCAAAAGGAATACCATTTTTATTGCAGGTAATATGAGCGCGTCCTAAAGCCAATTCAGCACGTTTACCTGTTAGATTTTTGGAACGTAAATCAACCAACAATAAATGATTATCTGTACCGCCAGAAACAATATTAAAACCATTATTCTGTAATGTTTTTGCTAAAGTTTTCGCATGTGTGACCACCTTGGCAGTATAATTCTTGAAAGAAGGATGCAAAGCCTCCCCAAATGCAACAGCCTTTGCCGCAATCACATGCATTAAAGGCCCCCCTTGAAGACCAGGAAAAATAGCAGAATTAATTTTTTTGGATAAAGCCTCATCATTTGTCAATATCAAACCACCCCGGGGACCTCGAAGCGATTTATGTGTTGTTGTCGTTACAATATGCGCATGTGGAACAGGTGAAGGATGTACGCCACCAGCAACAAGACCAGCAATATGAGACATATCAACGAGTAAATGAGCACCGATTTCATCTGCAATTTCACGGAATCTTTCCCAATTCCAGAATCGAGAATAAGATGAGCCCCCTGCTATAATAAGTTTTGGCTTATGTTCTTTTGCAAGTCGCTCAACCTCATCCATATCAATAATCTGATCTTCTTGACGTACACCATAGGAAACAACATTAAACCATTTTCCTGACATATTAACAGGTGAACCATGCGTAAGGTGACCACCAGCATTTAAATCCAACCCCATAAATGTGTCACCAGGCTGAAGTAAAGCTAAAAAGACAGCTTGATTCATTTGGCTACCAGAATTAGGCTGTACATTTGCAAACGCAGCACCAAAAAGCTGTTTTGCCCTTTCAATGGCTAAATCTTCAACGACATCAACAAATTGACATCCGCCATAGTAGCGCTTTCTTGGATAACCTTCTGCATATTTATTGGTTAAAACAGACCCCTGCGCTTCAAGGACCGCTCTTGAAACAATATTCTCTGAAGCAATCAATTCAATTTCATGTTGTTGACGCTCAAATTCTTCCATAATTGCATCAAAGATTGCATCATCAACAGTTTGTAAATTATCATTAAAAAAGCGCTCTTGTGCGTCATTTTTTTGCTGAGTCATAAAATACGTTCCTAACATTAAAAAATAAAGTCATTAAACGATAACACAGCAAACCATGCAAACCAAACATTTTAAACTACTTACACTCAAAAATAATGATACAAATAATTATCCTGTTCCTTGTCATAGAGACAGCAAAAAACGTCTCTCATAAAAATGGTGAAAAATGAGGTTAAATTTCTTCTTTTACGCTCTTATTTGTTTACACCTTTTACAAAAAAATATTTATAATCTAAATAAATTCAATAATTTAATAATTATTATTTAAGTTGGTAATGATTTAAAATAATTTATAATATGAAAAGCTGAATATAGTAGAGAAAAGAATGGCAACCAAAGTTTTTATTGATGGTGAACATGGCACAACCGGACTACAAATACAAAAACGCTTAGAAAGGCGTACAGATTTAAAACTACTCTCTCTTTCTCATAAAGATCGCCATAATGTTCATCTACGACAAGACTATCTTAATCAAGCTGATATTGCTATTTTGTGTCTTCCAGATGATGCTGCACGCGAAACCGTTCATTGGCTTAAAAAAAATAAAAACATTAGGATTATTGATAGCTCGACAGCACACCGTGTTACACCAGACTGGGTTTACGGTTTTCCTGAAATGATAGCAGGACAAAGAAAGCGCATCCAAGCAGCACATTATGTAACCAATCCCGGATGCTATCCTACTGGTGCCATTAGTTTGATTCGCCCACTCCGTGAAGCAGGACTGCTAGACGCCGATTATCCCATCTCGATTAATGCAATCTCCGGCTATACCGGTGGTGGAAAACAGTTGATTTTACAAATGGAAAATCAATCTCAACAAAATATTAAGGAAAATTATTTTATTTATGGTCTTAATCTTGCACACAAACATGTGCCAGAAATTAAAATCTATGGACAAATCAATCAAACCCCAGTTTTTATACCAAGTGTTGGTCGTTTTCCCCAAGGAATGATTGTGAATCTTCCTCTGCATCGCCATTTATTCACAAAATCAGCAAACTGTTCTGATTTGCGCGAAATTCTCGCAAACCATTACGATGGACAAAATACCATTTTAGTTGCATCACAAGAAGAAACTGTTTCACTTGAAAGACTTAATCCAGAGTGTTTAGCCAATAAAGATGGTATGAAACTGTTCGTATTTGGCAATGATCGCGAAGGCATTTTTAATCTCAGCGCCATATTCGATAATTTAGGAAAAGGCGCATCAGCTGCAGCTATCCAGAACCTCGATTTAATGCTTTCAAGCGACTAAACCTCCCTACCCACAAACTTTTATTCCACAACGCGATATGCCCCTTTCGTTGCTCGCCAGTGCGCAACCGCAAAACATAACACGGCTAGTGCCATACTTTGATGAATGAGCCCTAAACTTATCGGAACCTCATGTAACAGTGTTAAGATACCCAAGACTGCTTGGATAATAATCATAACACAGATGAGAAATGCACGACGAGAATGGGTTGAATGTGGAGCATTTTTTTGTACATAGAAAGCATGAACAACTGAGACAATAAATAAAAAATAAGCAAAAAACCGATGAATAAATTGAACCATTAAGGAATTTTCGAATAAATTGAGCCAAACAGGACGATGCTGCAACAATCCATCAGGAATAATCTGCCCATCCATAAGCGGCCATGTATTATAGACTCTTCCTGCATGAAGCCCTGCAACCAAAGCTCCGAAATAAATCTCTATCAAAACGAGAATAACAAGCCAAGACGCAAAATATTGCACCTTTTTATTTGCTGGTTTTTCTGAATATTCTGCAAGTCCTCGAGATAAATAAGTAACAAAAATAATTACAAAACATGCTGTTATAAGATGAAATGCCAAACGATATTGGCTCACACTTGTTAAATTACTCTGCCCAATCCCTGAAGCGACCATCCACCAACCAATAAAACCCTGAAAGGCAATAAGGACTGGTACAATGATAAGCTGGAGTAAAATATTTTTTTCAATACGTTTAGTTGCCCAAAACCAAATGAGCCCTAATAAAGCAACAAGACCAACCAGGCGCCCGAGAACACGATGCGCCCATTCCCACCAAAAAATGATCTTAAAAGCACTTAAGGTCATATCACGATTAAGAAGCTTATACTGTGCTATCTGTTGATATTTTAAAAATTCCTCTTGCCATTGATCAACCCCTATCGGTGGGATAATACCGTGTATTGGCTTCCATTCCGTTATCGATAATCCTGATCCCGTCAAACGAGTAGCGCCACCCACTAAGACAATTGCCAAACAAAGCAGTAAAATAGAGTAAAGCCACACCTGTATATGTTTTCTATTTTCCTTTTGCACAGGTGTTAAAAAGTTATCGTTTAATCTCTTTACTGCCATCTCTGATTGCCCCACGCTTCTCTCCAACTAAAATGCATTTTAAAATTAACATTAAATCTTTAATTTTAGTATGTACTATAACTTCAGCAAAAAACAAGCGTACCACTATAGCATATGATACATATTTCTTTTCTCTTTTACGAAGTTTATGATGCAACAACACGATAAACAGTCTTTGGAAAGCTGCTTACCATCCACATCATCCAATCTTGTTCATTAAGAACAGTATTACAAATATAATAGTCTGTTAGCTCTGCAAATTGTTCAAAACCATATTTTGGTTTGCTTGCCATCTCTAAAATGATAAAATCATATTCTTTTTTAAATTCTTGTAATATATGAGAAATATTATTTGAAAAATCTTGTGCAGAAACAGCACTTGTTAATCCCTGAGGAAGAATATCAACGCCCGTATCGTAATCGCGGTAAATAACATCATGCATCTGAGCATGGCCGGTTAAAACATCACTCAGTCCGCGATGTGGGCCAATGACTTTCTCTATTTGTTGACCAGAGATATCGATCAATAAAATTGTTTTGTTCTCTTTTGTGAGATGAAGTGAAAGCTTTGCCGCTGTCCGTGCAGCCTCTGGTCCAATAATTGAAATAACTGTTGAAGCATGCCATTTTAAAACATCAGATAATCCCTCTATCGTAATAAAAGCTTCAAGATTTTTTATTTCTTGAGAAACTAAAAGACTCTCATTCTTCTTGAGAGCATTTTCTTTTAATCTCACATCCTCTTCTGAAAGTTGGTCTTTTTTGCTTTTAAAGAACGGATAAAATAACATTATTCCTAGCAAAAGAGTAAGGAAGCTGGCCAATGCACCCACAAGAACATTTTTTCCATAAAGAGCCATAAAAGAAATGGGGGCTAATGTTGTTGGCATTACCACATTGATCTTTGTATTTTGTAAGAGAAGAGGGTTATCACTCAATCCCCAATATGAACCAATAACTTTTTCTCTTTGAGCAGATTTGCTCATCACTTTATTTTGTGCATCGACCGCTGCTTTTATTTTATTTTCAAACTCGTTAAATATTTCATTCAAAGATTGGGATTGATCTTTTACAAAAAAACTCACCCTTTTTTGGAGCTGTTTTTCCAACTCCGTTGCAATAATTATATCTGAATGAACTTGATAAACGATCTGTAAAATTTTATTGTTTAATTGATGGGAAACCGCTTCTAACTCCGCAGTCATTGCCTTAATTTGAGGATGTGTCCACCCCAATTGCGCCGCCATATGTGCTCTTTGCGTTTCCAAGAGATCACGTTTAGATTCCAGAGAAACAATTGCTGAATTATCTGCAATAAACGATAAAGACAGTAAAGACTGTCCATTTTCACGTATCATGTTAATCGTTGAATTCAAACTTGTTAAATGAATACGCTTTAAAGTTGCTTGCATTAATTGCATCGAAAGATCATGAAGCTCTGTTTGTTTGACACCATGCTGAATAAAAGAATCAACAGAGGACCGAAATTCCTGCACGATATTAATAATCGCAGTGTTATCATATTGTTTGTCTTCAGATTTATCATTTAACAAGAATTGTTTTTGTTTTATGATTGCTTGTGAAAATACGGAAAACCAAGTTTCCAACCCACGTTGTGCTGCTTCCTGTGTCTCAGCTTCAAAAGTAAGGTTGATAAGTTCACCATGACGCGATAAACGGATATTTTCCTGATTTTTTTTCTTATAAGAAACCCTTAAAGAAAAAGGAGAATCATTTGAAATTATAGGCTGTGAAAACAAAAAGGCGATAACATTGTCTTGCTTTTTAATTGGTAATGGCTTTCCAACAGAATCAGATAATGAAAATATTAAAGTTGCTTGGTAACTACGGGGCTGGACAAAATAATACAACCAAATCAAAGATACACATAGCATGTGTAATAGCAAAACAATCAAAATGCTTCGCCATACGGTACGTACGAATAGTCTTTTATTACATGTAAGACTCATCTTTATTTTAACCAGCAAAATACTTCTTCATATTGTTTTATTAAGAGAAAGTAGTAACTATCCTCTTAACTTGCTGTCATATTATTTTGAGATAATAAAAATATAAAATTTAAGCAAAAATGTTCAACAATAGCTTTAAAGAACTTAATTCATATTTTTTTTGAGGCTCTCTAGTTGTTTTTTTGCTTCAGAAGTAACAACCGCTCTAATGGTAACAGACCCATCATCATGCCCTTCTTGCACTATTTCCGCAGAGTTTTCATAAAACCAATCAATAAGTGACATTTCATGAGGCTTTAGAAGATATTCAATACTTTGCACCTCTCCAAAAATTCGCTTTTCAATGGCTCTTAATAATTGATCGAGTCCATTCCCCTTAAGTGCTGATACCATGAGAGCAGGATTTAATTGCGTCTTTGCGCTTGTTTGTAAAACATTCAATGCTTGCTCATCTAACATATCAATCTTATTCCAAACTTCTATGATGTGCTCCATATCATCAATATCGATATCAAGACTTGAAAGCACTTCTAAAACATCTTGGGCATGTGCTCGATGATCAAGATCTGACATATCTCTTACATGAAGAATGAGATCCGCTTCAACCACTTCTTCAAGGGTTGCTCTAAAAGCTGCAATCAAATTCGTTGGCAAGTTAGAAATAAACCCTACAGTATCAGACAAAAGAACAGTTTTTCCATGGGGAAGAACAATTTTGCGCAAAGTCGGATCAAGCGTTGCAAATAACATATTCTTTGCTAAAACATCTGCACCGCTTAAACGGTTAAAGAGAGTTGACTTTCCTGTATTCGTATATCCTACCATTGCTACAACAGGATAAGATGTTTTTTTCCTTTTTGCTCTATGAAGTGCACGTGTTTTAATAACCGTTTGCAATTCGCGGCGAATACGAATAATTTTTTCTTGTAAAAGACGCCTATCTGCTTCAATTTGCGTTTCACCAGGTCCCCCTAGGAAGCCACGCCCCCCCCGTTGCCTTTCCAAGTGCGTCCAACTCCGCACAAGTCTCCCTTTTTGATAGGACAAACGCGCTAACTCTACTTGCAAAACTCCTTCTTTTGTTCGTGCACGATCCCCAAAAATTTCAAGAATCAAAGCTGTTCTATCGATAACTTTGCAATTCCATAATTTTTCTAAATTACGCTGCTGTACTGGCGTTAAAAAGTGATCTACAATCGCAAGCTCAATAGAATATTCATCTATATAACAGGTTAACGCATCTACTTTACCTTTTCCAAAGAGTGTCGCAGAGCGAGGCGTTGCAATATTAATCGTTTCATAATTAACAACTTCTAACCTTATAGCACGCGCTAACCCCAATGATTCTTTAACACGAGAAGATATAGAACACTCTCTCAAAGAGATTTCACTTCTATTTTCTTGAAAAATCGGTATCAAAACAAGTGCACGCACCTGTTCTGTATTCTGCGAAAACACCCCTCCTAATCTCTCATTTTCATTTATCATAGCAATCTAAGTACTTTTAAAATGGGATAAGAGGTCTATCTTAAAATGACGTGCTTACTCAGGACTTTCACCCTCAAACATCTGTACAGGCTGTCCAGGCATAATCGTAGAAATAGCATGCTTATAAACCAATTGCGCGTGTCCATCTCGGCGCAAAAGAACACAAAAATTATCAAATGAAGTTACAATACCCGTGAGTTTAACGCCATTGACAAGAAAAATTGTAAGGGAAATTTTTTGCTTACGCACCGTATTTAAAAACACATCTTGCAGGTGTTGTGATCGCTCTGCCATTATTCTTACACCTTTATCTAGATTGCATAAAATATTCGTGCATGCATATCGACTGAAAAATATCCAATTGTCAACGTAGAAGCTTCAAAATTCAGAAACAAACAACTGAAATCAGAGAAAAAACAGCTCTTTAAGGCAATAATAAAGTACAACTTACGAAAATCTATATTAAATTAGAAATTTTTCCACGTTTACTTTTTTATGAGCTTACAATTCAAAGGCATACTTTATACATCCTAATATACATCCTAAGCTATTACAGACTATATGTGATGATGAATCTGCTTCGTTTAGAATCAATAAAAGCAAGCGGACAACAACATTTATTAACGATTATCGATATTAAAGAGAGGCATTCGCACCTTACTGTATATATAACCGCTATTAAATTATCCTTATTTCAAAGATTGCCGGCTTATAAAGCTTTTTATAAACACAAGTTGTAAACAGTGTTTTTGTTTTAGTTAGATTTAAATAATAAATTGTTTTTACTATATTTTATAATATTTTAAAACAGGATACAAGAAACTGCGTTAACTTTATCTTGATAAGTTTTTAAAATTTTCCCCTAAGCATATTCCTTTCTAAATAATTAACAGCTAGTATATAGAAATTATGTGGAAGAGGACGTATCCCTTTTCCGGCTGTAAGAGTACGAGGCGAGTATGGCACGCAGAACAAAATTGCAAACATTTGAAGTTGAAGTTGAAGAAGCCCTCACAAAAGCTATGAACTTTGATTTCGATAACACAGGATTTGAAACGATATCATCCAATAATTCTGAAAATGTTGTTAATGTCGATGATCTGATTCAAAAAATTGCAATGGCAGAAGAAGAATTTTTTGCTGAAAACGGTACATCAACTTTTGTTTCTAATATTCATGATGAAGCTGTTATTGATAAATCCGTTGTTGAACAGCTTTTTGCTCCAAAACCTTCACCTGATATTTCAGGTGGAACTGTTCATAATACATTGTTGTCTACAAAACTTCTTCCTGCAAATGATGATATAACAACCCCTGTAAATTTTGGACCATTAAAGCAGCGTTCTTCCTCTCGAGTCTACTGGTATACAACAGCGCTTAGTGCTTTATGGGCAACGGGAGGAGCTTTTATTGCGCATAAACTCGCACCTACCGGACTCAGCTCCTTATCCAATATCAGCACTTTTGTTACATCCCCAACAGGCCTCGCTGTAGCAGCCGGAACAGCAATTCCTATCCTTATATCTTGGGGCGTTGCTCAATTAACAAAACGCTCAAACGACTTGCATAATATTGCTCTTCTTATGACCAATGCTGCACAGCGCCTTAGTGAACCACAACATCTATCCGAAAAACAAGCTATTGCTATAGGGCAAACCATTCGTGAAGAAGTAGCGGCAATGAACGAAGGTATTGAGCGTACCCTCGGACGTGCTGTTGAACTTGAAGCAATCATACAAGGTGAAGTTCACAATCTAGAACAAGCCTATGCTGAGAATGAATCACGCATTCACACATTAATCAAAGAATTGAGTAATGAACGCATAGCCATTTTGAATCATGCAGATCGCGTACAATCAACAATTAAAGGAACCCAAGAACAACTGAGTGATGAATTTGGGTTGGTTACCTCTAACATTGTCACCAATGTTGAAAAGCTTGCACAAACCCTTTCTCAAACTTTACAAAAACAAGGTGAAGACCTTGTTGAAAAACTTTCCTGTGCCGGTGATGGCGTAACAAATCAACTTGTTGAAAAATTTAATAAAACAACAACACAAATTCAGCAAAAAAACACGGAATTTTTTCATGAATTAGGAAAAAACTTTGATGGCTTTGCAAAACAATTTGATCATAATGAAAAACAAATAGAAAAAACTTTTAATGAAACAGCTGAAAAAGCGGAAGCGCATGTTGCTAAAATTGCAACACATATACAAACAGTAACAGATCAAACTTTGCACGCTGTCGATGAAAAGTTTAAAGCCTTAGATAAAGCTCTTATTGATCGTAATAATCAATCTATACAGAATTTTGATGAGAAGATCTTAAAGCTCGACGACCAAGCACATAAACTCTCTTCTAAATTTGATAACGTAACCTCGCAAGCGATTGGAGCCTTTGAACAACGTTTAGCAACTGTTGATCATTCTCTTAAAAAACATAGTGATTCCATTATTGATTCCTTTATAGAACAAAGTCAGGCTTTAGAGGATAATGCTGAAAAACTTGGTAACTTCTTGGAAGCTCATGTCTTGAAAATAAATGAGAACCTCCAAGAAAAAACAGCAGACATTACCCATGTATTTACAAATGGACGTGAAGCTATTCTTTCTGCAATTGATAAAAGTAAAGAAAGTCTGAGAGAAGAAATTCAATATGTCGACAATGCCATTGTTGATATCATACAAGAACGTTCACAAGATTTTAAAGTACAACTTTCTGATCAACGAGCTCTTATGGCAGATATGCTCGATAACGAGAAGAATAAAATTGCGGATACATTAAGAAATCAAATTGATGTTTTATCCCAAAATACTTCTCATATTGAAAAAGTTTTGGCTGATAATGTTCAAGTCGTTGATAAACAAGCTGAAAATCATATTACGAACATCATTCAATGCACTGAAAAGTTACAAGATGTCATTGTACAAAGTTGTAATACAACCCAAGATGCTTTAGAAGCACAAGCGAGAAATATTGATATCCGTGCTGATGCTCTACGTGACTCTTTAGCGATTAATAGTTTTTCTCTCAATGAAGTTCTTGCCGATCAAGCACGCACACTCGAGCAACGCATGGAAACAATCCATAATCTCATTGCAAAAAGTGATATACGTGTTGATGTTGCATTGAAACAACAGATAGATTTAGTTGAGAGCGCAATTGTTGCGAACAATAAAAATATTACTGAAACGGTTCAAGATCATATCAAAAATCTTGAAAGTCAGGCAGAAACTTTAAAGAATACTCTCTCTCAATCGAGTGGTGTTTTCTTTGAAACTCTTGAGACGCGTATGGAATCATTTGATACAAATCTAGAAGTTCGTGCACACAAAATTTTTGAACGTACAACAACGCTAGAAGAAACATTATCTGAAAAAATTAGCCAAGTATGTGAAGCTATTGATGCACAAACATCTGTTATTGAGGAACGTTCTGACACTTTAAAAACATCTCTCATGCTTAATAATGAACAAAGTCAGATAATTCAACAAGCGCTGGAAAGCAGTGTTGACAATATGCGTGTCACCTTAGAAGATTCTGTTAATACAGTGACAGATAACCTGCACAATCAGATTATAAAGGCCTCTGACATTCTTTCTTCTACAAGTGAACAAATTCTTTCTTCTGTTACAAATGTTACTGCACAAGCAGAAAATATTCTTTCAGAATCAGGAAATCGCATTGTATCAAACGTTAAAAAAACAGTTTATGATACCAGTGAAAAAGTTCTGTCCGTTTTGTCTGAACAAACAGCACATACTGTCGAAGCTTTCACAACAGCCAGTCATAATGCACAAGCATTATTGAATGAAACTATTCACACATCAACAACAGCAATAGAACAAGTCCTTAATGAACGCTGTGATGTTCTTCATCACTCTATGCAAAATCTTAAAAATAATTTAGGACATCAGCTCTCTGATGTAACGAGCCGTCTGGAAGATGCAAGAAATCAAACAGCCACACAAATTTCAGAACATGTTGGAAAAATAACAGAGCTAACAAATCACTTAAATCAAGCAGCGCAAAGTACGACAGAATCAATTGATTCTTTAACACAGCATATCGGTGAACAACTCTCTCTCTCCACACAAGATGCTGAACAAAGAATTTATGCACATAATGAATCTCTAGTGAATAGCTTAACCAAAGCTAACTCTGAAACACTTCAAACAATAACGATTATGAAGGAAGAGCTTGTTAATAATGTCTCATCCATCTTAACACAGTTGAATCAATCAATTTACAATTTTCACGAAAATAGTAATGTTTTATTATCGGCTGTTCAAAATATTGATGGGCAGTTTAATGAGAGTACGAATAATTTTTTCCGCAACACGGACCAAGTAGCAGAGCGTTTGTCAGCCTCAAATCAAGCGCTCAATACTAATGTTGAAATTCTGCAAGGACTTTCAAAGAATACCTTTGAACAAATTAATCATATAACGAGCAGTTTTGGTGAGCATGCAAAGACACTTTCCCAAACTATTCATGTTCTTGAACAGTCTGAAAATTCACTTAGTGCAACACTTGAAGAAAAACATAATACGCTTTCTGTATTAAGCGATGCTCTTGTTTCAAAGTCTCATGAAATTAATCAAATGATTGGGCATTATGAAAAAATCTTCAACTTAGCACTTGAACGCTCTGATAAGAATGCGCGTAACTCCACAAATTCATTCCAACAATCACTTAATAAGCTTGTTAGTGAAGCATCAACGCGTTTTTCAGAAGCAGCAGAAGATATACGTCGCTCCGCTGATGAAGTTCGTTTAGAGCTTTCAAAGATTAATAATGATATCAATGAAAATGTAAAAAAACTTCCAGAAAAAACAAAAGAAACAACGCAAACAATTCGCACAGCTTTGAATGAACAGATTACAGCGTTACAAGATTTAGTCAGTGTTATACAAAATGATCAAAAGAGCGCACAAAAACAGCTAATATCAGCATTTCCTACATCATCAATGTTTAATCAAAAAAGTGACAGTTCCACTGAGTCTGTTAAAAAGATTGTGCCACCTAAGCCTATTTTGCAACAAGATCAAAGCAAAAAAAGACCAAATAAATGGGTATCAAATCTCTTAGAAAGAGCTTCACGTGAAGAAACATTTTATGATGCTCCCCCTAGTGAGGCTGTTTTAACATCAGTGCAAACAAAACCATCTCCTGCAAACTGCTCTCTTAATTCATTAGCTGCTGGTATAGTGCAAGCGATTAATCACAATGCCATTGTTGAGCTATGGGATCATTATCAACGTGGACAAAAAAACATCGTAACAGAACGCCTTTATACCTTAAGTGGACAAAAAATATTTGAAATGATTAAGAAAAAATATATGAGCGATTTTGGGTTTAAACGTTCAGTGAATCAATATGTTACAGATTTCGAAAAGCTCTTACGTGATATATCGCGCAGTTCTGGCTCTTCCAACTCAGTTCGCAAGTACTTGATATCAGATACCGGAAAAGTTTATACTATGCTTGCTCATGCAAGTGGTCGAATCCAATAACAAATAAGAAAGTGGAAAAAGATATTTTTTCCACTTTCTCTCTCTAGTCGTTTTAATGGCTCATCATAGAATGCTTTTCTTTCAACTGTAGCTTTGTACTTCAAAGGTTGGGATAATTGGCATGCGGTTTTCTTTGATATCCTAAGCAATAATCCTAAAGAAGCGTAATGGCTTATCAAACAACATATCATTCTAAGAATGATAAAGCATGTTTTCTATTTCCTTATCTTTTTCTTAACTCCTTTATTTTTCATATTTTCATAAAAACACAAAGATTTAATAAAATTATTTTATTTGCTAGCCTTTAATATTTTTTCATGCGTTATTATTAAAATGGCTCATAAGAGAGATTTCTATTCCTTTCTTACATGTTTTTATCCACATATTAAGCGCACTTGAAATATCTAAGTAAATATTTTTATTACATTAGGTGAATTTGAAATGAATGTATCTTATTGTACTCAACTTTCCCATTCAATATACGAGATGATTCATTATAAATTATAAAGCAAAGCGTTAATGGAATGGACTTTATGTATAGAGTGCGCAATTACAGCTGTTTTAGTGACATATTCATTGCTTAAAACAACATATTTGTCATTCTCAATGTTCCAAACTCCTTTAAAATAGCTGAATAAACAATTTATAACTGTCAAATTGTTGTTTAATTTTTTTCTACCTCCGTATAAAACTTTAAATAAAATATATATTTTATAAAAAACGAATGAAATGAATAAGAAAATTTCTTCTGTTCTTTCCTTATTTTCTAAGCATTGCAAAAAAAATAATGACTTGGTAATATAGTCGTTAGAAAATATTTTATTCTTTTGTAAACTAATCAATTTTTATGCATTTTATTAAGGAAAGAAAAACAAACGTGCGACTAACCATGAAATTATTCATGCGCACAAACCAAAAGAATTACCAAATTGGTTTTATGATCCAGAAGAATTTGCTCATGCTCACGCATTTTGATATTCAGAGAAATGAGGATCTATTAGTGGACAAAACCTTATCGTAGATAGAACACTCATATAAATACACACTAACTTGGATATCATAAAAATGTCTAGAGAACGAAATAGTGATTTAAGGTCACCAAAAGCTGAACTTGACAGTGCCGCGCTTTTTTATCACCAATACCCTAAACCTGGAAAATTGGAAATACAAGCAACAAAACCTCTTGATAATCAACGTGATTTAGCTCTTGCTTATTCTCCAGGTGTTGCAGCACCATGTCTTGCAATTCATGAAGATCCTAATCTTGCTGCTCTATATACCTCCCGTTCTAATTTAGTTGCCGTTATATCAAATGGAACTGCTGTTCTTGGTTTAGGAAATATTGGCCCACTTGCTTCAAAACCAGTTATGGAAGGCAAAGCTGTTTTATTCAAAAAATTTGCGAATATTGATGTTTTTGATATTGAAATTGATGCATCCAATGTAGAACAAATGGTACAAACGGTATCGACCTTAGAACCTACATTTGGTGGTATTAACCTTGAAGACATTAAGGCCCCTGAATGTTTTGAAATCGAAGAAAAGCTGCGTGCTAAGATGAATATTCCAGTTTTTCATGATGACCAACATGGAACTGCCATTATTGTTTCTGCTGCTGTATTAAATGCCTTAAATCTTTCAGGAAAAAAAATTGAAAATGCAAAAATAGTTACCTCAGGTGCAGGTGCTGCTGCCCTCGCTTGCCTTAATCTTTTGGTTCGTCTTGGGGCAAAAGTTGAAAATATTTGGCTTAGTGACTTGGAAGGCGTTGTTTATGAAAGTCGCAAGACCCTTATGGATCGTTGGAAAGTTAATTACGCACAAAAAACTGACGCACGAACTCTATCTGATATTATTGATAATGCAGATATTTTTCTAGGTTTATCTGCGGGTGGTGTTTTAAAGCCTGAACATCTTAAAAGAATGGCTCCAAACCCATTAATTTTAGCGCTGGCTAATCCAGTACCAGAAATTATGCCTGAAGAAGCACAGTCTATACGACCAGATGCAATGATCTGCACAGGACGCTCTGATTATCCCAATCAAGTTAATAATGTACTTTGTTTTCCCTATATCTTCCGTGGTGCATTAGACGTAGGTGCTACGGCAATTAATGAAGAAATGAAAATGGCCGCTGTTCATGCGATTGCTGCTCTTGCACGTGAAGAAACTTCAGATGTTGTAGCACGTGCATACTCAAAAGAACCTCCCAGTTTTGGTCCAGACTATTTGATTCCCTCTCCTTTTGATCCACGTTTAATACTGCGTATTGCTCCCGCTGTTGCTAAAGCAGCAATGGCAACAGGTGTCGCTATTCGTCCCATTGAAGATATGGAAGCCTACTATGATATCCTCAATCGATTTGTCTTTCTTTCTGGTTTAACGATGAAACCTGTTTTTGCAGCAGCAAAAACAGCAAAACGTAAACGCGTCATTTATGCGAATGGTGAAGATGAACGCGTCCTTCGAGCAGCACAAGTTGTCATTGAAGAACAAACAGCAACACCGCTCCTTATCGGCCGTCCACATGTCGTAGAAGCTAGATTAAAACGCTTTGGTTTAAGAATTCGTCCTGGTATAGATTTTGAATTAACAAACCCTGAAGATGACCCACGTTTTCGTGATTATGTTAATTTATTTTTTCATTATACAGGAAGACGTGGCGTTACGCCTGAAATGGCAAAAACAATAGTAAGAACATCAACAACGGCTATTGCTGCCCTCGCCGTTATGCGAGAAGAAGCAGATGCAATGATTTGTGGCTTAGAGGGACGTTTTGAACGTCAACTTGAATTGATTGAACAAATTATCGGACTTGATCCTAATGTTCACCGTTTTTCTGCTATGAGTTTACTTATCTCTCAACAGCGTACTCTTTTTCTCACAGATACTTACGTCAATGAAAATCCTTCTGCAGAAGAAATCGCTGAAATGACTGTATTGGCCGCTAAAGAAGTTGAAGCATTTGGAATAACACCAAAAGCAGCCTTATTATCACACTCAAACTTTGGTTCTAAAAACACAGAAAGTGCGCGTAAAATGCGACGTGCAACAGAAATTCTTGCCCAATTACACCCTGATTTAGAAGCAGATGGTGAAATGCACGGTGATGCTGCCCTTTCTAAAGTTTTTCGTGATCGTGTTTTTCCTGATTCTCGTCTTAAAAGTGAAGCCAATCTGCTTATTTTTCCAACACTTGATTCAGCCAATATCACGCTCAACACTGTTAGAAGCCTTACAAATGCACTTCATGTTGGTCCTATCTTGATCGGGGCAGCACGTCCCGCGCATATCTTAACACCTTCGGTAACTTCACGGGGAGTTGTTAATATAACAGCCCTTGCCGTCCTTGCGGCAAATAGAAAAAATAGTCTCGTAAAATAAATGTGCAATAAAATTTCAAAGTTTTTTAAATATTGAGGTATAGTACTTCATATACTGTAAACCTCTTTTCTCTATAGAAAAGACAGCTATATTCTGGATTAATTCTTTTTTTTAAAGAGAAAAAAGGCTAGAAGAATAGTATTAAATATATTTTGAATTTACTAACTCTATAATAAGGAATCCGTACATTGCCTTCCACGTTTGATAAAGTTGCTGATATTATTGCAGAAATCAGTGAAATTGATCGCAATACAATTACGCCTGAAAGTCATACAATTGACGATTTGGGAATCGATAGTCTTGATTTTCTTGATATTGTTTTCGCTATTGATAAAGCTTTCGGAATAAAGGTTCCACTAGAACAATGGACGCAAGAAGTCAATGAAGGCACAGTTGCAACGGAAGAGTACTTTGTTCTTAAAAATCTTTGTGCAAAAATTGATGATCTCGTTGCCTTAAAACAGGCGGAGTAATTTTTTTCACCATGCATGATCAATCTGTATTCATCACTGGTATCGGCCTCATAAGCTCTCTGGGAGAAGGAACTGATCAACATTGGAATCTCTTAAATGCTCAAGCCCGTACACCAAATCTAGATTGTACAACTTTTTCGCCCTACACGGTTCATAAAGCGCCCGAAATTGATTGGAGTTCACAGATTCCTAAAAAAAGCGATCAACGACAAATGGGAACATGGCAGCGTCTTGGTACCTATGCGGCTGGTCTTGCTCTTGATGATGCCGGCATGAAAAATAATGAACAACTCACTTCAACAATGGATATGATCGTAGCGGCAAGTGGAGGAGAGCGTGATATTACTGTTGATACACAAATTCTTTCTAAAGCGCGCACAATCGCCGATCATGCTTCTATGTTAAATGTTGCTCTTTCAACCGAACTTCGTCCAACATTATTTTTAGCACAACTTTCAAACCTTCTGGCAGGAAACATTTCAATCGTTCATAAAGTCACTGGATCTTCTCGTACATTTATGGGAGAAGAAGGCAGTGGGCTTTCTGCACTTCAAATTGCTGTAGCCCGTATTAAATCAGGACAAAGCACCCATGCTCTTGTAGGAAGTTCTTATAATGCACAAAGTTATGATATGTTGTTGGCGCATGAACTTGGTGGTCTTTTAACCCATAATGGATGGAGCCCAGTGTGGAATCGTGAAATTCACCCCGGCGGCGGTATTATAACCGGTTCTGGTGGTATCTTTCTAGTTCTTGAAAGTGGAGAGCATGCGAAAAAACGTAACGCGCGTGCTTATGCTGAAATTAGTCAAATTGTTACAGACCAAACAGATAGAACCAAAACTTCACTGAGAGAGTCAATTGCAACAATGTTGAAAACTGTGGGCGCTAAATCTGCCTTAGTCATTTCAGCAGCCTCAGGTGCTCACGAAGCAACAAAAGCAGAACAATATGCTCTTGACGATGCTGATCTATCTTATCGCGGTATTACAACATTATTTGGTTATATGCGGGAAGCACAATTTCCTCTAGCGCTTGCTCTGGCAGCACTTGCAATTGAAAAAAAACACTGTTTTCCAGCATTAAGTCCTCATGAAAAACCTTTTCCTAAAGAAGTGCGTGAAATATTTATTACAACTATTGGTATAAAAAGAGCTGAAGGTATCGTGCGTCTTACAGCTGTTTGAAGGGGAATTTCTATCGTGAAATATCATGATCATTTTGGACGTCCACTTGTAGCAATAACTGGTGTAGGCGTTGTCACATCACTAGGACGAGGAAAACATGAAAATTGGCAAAAATTAACAAGCGGTGTAAGCGGAATCCACAAAATAACACGTTTTCCCATTGAGGGATTAAACACATATATTGCTGGAACGATTGATTTCCTCAAAGAAAGTACGTTTGGTGCTTCAGCTCTTTCTGAAAAGCTTGCACATCTTGCTGCTGAAGAAGCGTTAGAACAAGCAGCTGTTGATAAAACAAATTTTAATGGACCACTTTTTCTAGCTGCTCCTCCTGTTGAACTTGAATGGAAAGCACGTTTTAGTCTTGATCAAGAGGAAAAATTCAATAATGAGCCTTCTTATGCGGATCTTCTTAAAGTCTGTAAGCATAAACTCCATGAGGCACTTTTTGAAACCACACAATTTGGTGCAATTGCAGAAAAACTTCAAAAAACATTTGGCACAAAAGGACTTCCCGTTACACTTTCCACTGCCTGTGCATCTGGTGCAACAGCAATTCAATTAGGTGTTGAGTCTATTAGACGGAGAGAGACAAATAGAGCGCTCATAATTGCGACAGATGGATCAGTTTCAGCAGAATCTCTTATTCGTTTTTCGTTACTATCTGCTCTTTCAACTCAAAATGAGCCTCCAGAAAAAGCAGCAAAGCCCTTTAGCCGTGATAGAGATGGTTTTGTTATGGCAGAAGGATCAGGCGCTCTTGTTCTTGAATCTCTTCAAAGCGCATTAAACCGTAATGCTACAGTTTTAGGAATTTTAGCTGGCTGTGGAGAAACCGCCGATGACTTTCACCGTACACGTTCAAAACCCGATGCATCACCAGCAATTGAATCCGTTCGTAAAGCCTTAGACGATGCACAAATAACCATCAATGAAATTGACTATATTAATGCCCACGGAACTTCAACACCTGAAAATGAAAAAATGGAATATCTTGCATTATCAACTGTCTTTAGTGATCTGTTAGAGCATATTCCAGTCTCTTCTAATAAATCAATGATTGGGCATACATTAACTGCTGCTGGTGCAATAGAAGCCGTTTTTTCTCTTTTAACCATTCAATCAGGGGTACTTCCACCGACAATAAATTACGATAATCCTGACCCTTCCATCCCTTTAGATGTTGTTCCTCATCATAGCCGTAAAGCCTGTGTTAATGCGGTTTTGTCAAACTCTTTTGGATTTGGTGGTCAAAATATGAGTCTTGTTATCACAGCCTATAAAGGATAATCCTTTATATAATAAAAATTTTGTAACGCTAACCTAATAACGTCTTTTAAGGGGGCTGATAATGCGTGCACTGCAACTCTTTAATGAACGTCGACTTGAAATCACCAATATTCCCTCGCCATCTTCACCTAGTCTAGGTGAAGTAACTGTGCGGATAAAAGCCGTTGCCCTTAATCATATTGATGTATGGGGATGGCGTGGCATGGCCTTTGCGAAAAGAAAAATGCCTCTCATCATTGGTGCAGAAGCCTCTGGTGAGGTTGTACAAATAGGAGATGGCGTTGAACATCTCCAACTTGGACAGATTGTCTCAATTTATGGTGCACAAACCTGCGGAGTATGCAAAGCTTGTCATGAAGGACGGGATAATCTTTGCAGTAATGTAAAGGGAGTCTACGGTTTTCATCTTGATGGATTTGCGTGTGAGTTTGTTAATCTGCCAGCACGTTTATTGGTTCCAGCACCACCCCAATGTAATGAATTGCAAGCAGCTGTTGCTCCAATTACTTTTGGTACTGTAGAACATATGCTTTTCGATAACGCAAAACTACAAGAAGGAGAAACAATCCTGATACAAGCAGGTGGTTCCGGTATTGGCTCTGCAGCTATTCAACTTGCAAAACACATGGGCTGTACAGTTATCACCACCGTAGGTTCAGATGAAAAAATTGCAAAAGCACACGCTCTTGGAGCAGATCATGTGATTAATTATCGTAAAGATCGTTTTGAAGGTGTGGTGCGGAAATTAACCCAAAAAAAAGGTGTTGACGTTGTTTTTGAACATGTTGGTGTCGATACATGGAACGGTTCTCTGTTATGTATGAAAAAAGGAGCACGCTTAGTGACTTGCGGTTCTACCTCTGGTGTTTCAGCACCAATAAATCTCATGCAATTATTCCAGCAACAGCTTAAGATATTCGGTTCATTTGGCTGCCGTATGGAAAATATGAAAAATGCCATGCAAAAAATGGCACAAAAAGCCGTACATCCTGTCATTGATACAATTGTTGGACTGGATGAAATTGATACAGCTTTAAAACGAATGGAAAGTCGTGATGTTTTTGGTAAAATTATCCTTAAAATCGATTAAATCATGATGAAACTTTCTCTTAAAAATCTCATATATCGTATTAAAATTATAGCTAAAAAAATATCCTATTTGTTATGGGCATATCTACTCTTTGGTTCTTTATTTATTCTAAAGTGTTTTCCAGCCAAAATGGGAATTTCTTTTTTTGCTTGGTTAGCAAAAAAAATTGGTCCCCTTATCCATCGTCATCAAATCACACTTGCAAACCTTAGGAGTGCATATCCAGAAAAAACAGAGCAAGAACTCCGTGCGATTGCAATAGAAATGTGGGAAAATATAGGACGTTTCCTCGCTGAATATATTTTTCTTGATAAAATTTTTGATTTTGATCCTCATGCAGACAAGCCAGGTTTCATTGAGGTTAAAGGCATTGAAATATTTGAGCGATTAAAAAATGAAAAAAAACCACATATTTTTTTCACCGCACATACTGGCAATTTTGAACTTCTGCCTATTTGTGCACAAAGTTTTGATCTTAATGTTACGGTATTATTTAGACCACCCAATAATCCCTATGTTGCCAAACGAATCCTTAAAGCACGACAAACTTCTATGGGACATCTTGTTCCCTCCAAGGCCGGTGCCGCATGGGCATTAGCAGCCAAATTAGAAGAAGGTGAAAATGTTGGTATGCTCGTTGATCAAAAATTTCGCCGCGGTATCATGGGAACATTTTTTAACAGACCTCTTAAAACAAACCCCTTAATTATAAAACTTGCTCGACAATATGACTGTGATATTTATCCAGCACGTTGTATTCGTCTACCTGGAGGACGTCATCGTTTAGAGTTATATGAACATGTAGAACTTCCACGTGATGAAAAAAATGATATCGATATAGCGGCTTCTACGCAAAAATTAAATGATATTGTTGAAACTTGGGTCCGTGAATATCCTGGACAATGGATGTGGTTACATAGACGTTGGGACATCTAACATAAGCTCTATTGCTTACAAAGGAAGTGCAAAATGTTAGCCTCAAAAGATATCAAAGATCTCACCGCAATTATCACTGCATTACGCAATCCTGATAGTGGTTGTATATGGCATAAAAAACAAACTTTTGAATCTCTCATACCCTATATGCTTGAAGAAGTTTACGAAGTCATCAATGCCATTGAACAAAAAAACCGAAGGAATCTCTGTGAAGAACTTGGTGATCTTCTTTTACAAGTTGTCTATCATGCTACTATTGCACAGGAAGAAGGCAGTTTTACTTTTGAAGATGTTGTTTATGCAATTACGGAAAAAATGATTCGGCGCCATCCTCATGTTTTTGGAAATGCTGTGCAAAAAGAACGGGGGATTATAAAAGAGGAGTGGGAATATATAAAAATCAGAGAACAGGCTGAACAAAAAAGAATGTGCGAAGAAAAAAACAACAATTCCTCCACAAGCATACTCGCAACAGTAAAACAAATCCAGCCAGCAAACCAAGAGGCACTTGCTTTACAAGAAGCAGCAGCTAAAGTAGGTTTTGATTGGCAAAAAAGTGATAAAGTTTTTGAAAAAATAGAAGAAGAACTGGAAGAGCTCAAAGAAGCCATCAAAAATAAACAAAACTCAGAGATAGAAGCAGAGTTTGGAGATCTCTACTTTATACTCCTTAATCTCGCGCGCCACTTAGCGATTGATTCACAAAAAGCATTAAAAAAAACGAATATAAAATTTCGAAATCGTTTCGCCTATATTGAAGAAAAGCTATCCACTCAATCTAAAACACTTACTGACGCATCCTTGAATGAAATGGAAGCACTTTGGAAGCAAGCTAAAAATGAACGATAAAAAATAGTAGATTTCTTCTACCTAAAAGAACAAGCGCCTCTAAAATTACTAAATTATAATTTAGCTTAGTTCAATTTGTTTTATATTGATCCTGCGTAGCAGGACGAAGTTCCACCGATTCTCCACACCCGCATGCTGAAACTTGATTAGGATTTTTAAAGACAAAACCAGACCGCAGCGTTGTCACTTCATAATCCATCTGCGTCCCTAATAAAAATAATACCGCATCATGTGCTACAAAAACACGGGCACCATTCACTTCAACAACATCCGCATCTATCCCCTTTTCTTTGACAAGAGTAATTGTATACTCCATCCCTGCACAACCACCTTTTTTGATACCAACAAGAATACCCTGTGCATCTTTTTCATCCATAATCGCTTTAACACGATCCACTGCTGCTTGCGTCAAATTTATTACCGAAAAACGGCTCATCCTTTACTCTTTTCTTAGTCCAATAGACACTTTGAAAGTTTTTCCTCTATAATATTTTATCTGATATTTTAGAAAAAAACGAAACATAAATTAAAGCATTCTGATCTTGTTTATTTGGATAAAAATACATACCCGTAAAATGAGATTTGTGATTATACAATCCAGAACTTACAATTTTTTATCCACATAAAATGAAAATACCTCGTCTATAAAACTCTAAAAAAACGAAAACTTTTCAAAACCATACATTCACTCCTCTTCTTTTGAAAATCTTTATCTTTTTAGAAAAGTAACGATTAGGTAAGAAAAAATATACCTTCCGCACTCATTTGCTCCAATTCATACCCCTAAAGTCACCAATCTTACCCCCTCCTCACAATCTCAAAAGTAATTAAATGCATACATCTATTAACTATAGAGCTAAAAATTTAATGATCACAAAGAATTTTACAAATTCGTTATTTATCTTGAATTAACAACAAAATATTGATGTCCAAAATTTTTACTTTCAAAAGCTCTAAGTGCAAGAGCATTTTAGATTTTATTCTGTTTATTTTTTCTCTTGCCTTTAAAGAAACAGTCATTTAATCGTTTTACACGAACTCGGAGCGTAGCGCAGCTTGGTAGCGCACTTGACTGGGGGTCAAGGGGTCGTGGGTTCAAATCCCGCCGCTCCGACCATTTTTAAAATGCTATAAAATGAAAAAATAAGCTGACTTCACAATCGAATTATTACGCATTTTAATTGCACACACATGAACTTTTTCTTCAACGTAAAATAATGTGCAGTGATATTTTATCATAAATTTGAGGTAAGCTGTTTTATTAAAATGCGCTTCGTTCTTAGGAAAACACATACGAAACGCGAGACCTTTTGCCTCGCGTTTTTTATTCTTCAGAAAAATTTATAATTATCCGATCTCATATTTTCTAAATTTTCTTTACACAATAACGTCGCTGTTATCATTTTTTGTAATGGATGGTGACATCTGTACGGTTATCTTTTTTGGTTTTAATTCAGCTGGCATTTCCCTTTTAAGCTGAATATGAAGAAGCCCATCTCCAAGTTCTGCCCCAATAACCTTAACATGATCAGCCAAATGAAAACGCCGTTCAAAAGCACGCGAAGCAATACCTCGATAAAGAAACTCTCGTTCTTCAGCATCATTTTCAGGCTTTCTGTCTCCTTTAACGATCAGCTGGTTACAATGTGTTTCAATATCAATTTCATCTTGAGAAAAACCAGCAACAGCCATAGAAATTCTATAAGAATCTTCAGTTAAACGTTCAATATTATAAGGGGGATAAGAAGAAACTTCATCTGGTTGGGTTCTAGAATCAAACCAATTAAAAAGATGATCAAAACCTACTGTGGAACGATAAAATGGTGAAAAGTCTACTTGACGCATAATATTGCCCTCCTCTAGAGCGACTATAATTTATAATTGATTCACAAAGTTCCCAAATGGCAAACTTGCTTGTGAACCCATGGCCCCATCATGGCAACCACACTATATTATCTAGTAATCGTTTTTCTTTATTTCAACTCTTTGGGACCTAAATTGATAAAAACTATCTAAAAAGCAATATACCCCTTTTTAAATCCTCTTTCTTCATTACATAAATGTCAAAGCACTAAGCGACAAATACAATGTAAAGGATTTCAATTGGAAACACCTCTTTATCCCATAGACTGGGGTTCCACTTCTCTTAATATCCATCATGATACTCTTAAAATAGCAATAGATCATGAAATTCGTTTTGCTATAACATATCCTGAGGTGGAAAAATCTAAGGGAACAATTGTTATTCTCAAAAGCTACGCAAATACTTTAGAAAAATATTTTTTATTAATAAATGAAATTTCTAAACGCGGTTTTCATACAGCAATATTTGACTGCTTTGATCAAGAAAAAACATCCTTCAAGATAAGAAAACAAAGCCGACATCATTGTTTTGATATAAATAATGATATTAATGACTTATATAAATTTTTTAAAAATATTGTTTATCCTAATTGTCCGCCGCCTTACTCTATGCTCGCCTATGGCATAGGTGGATTGATAGCACTTAGCGGATTAGATCTCATTAATCATCAGTTTAATAGATTACTCTGTGTTTCTCCCCTTTTTGCTCCATTCGGAAATAAAACGAATAGTTTTCAACATAAATTAACACAATTTCTTTCTGATATAGGTCTTGGCTTTATACCAGTGAAAAATGGGAAAAAATTAAACAAGACAAAACAAAAAAATATACAATTGGGACACATACATAAAGTGCCGCTCCCTTCCATTAAGCCCCCAACATCTCAATGGATGGCTTCAGTATTTAATACGATTGATTCTATGAAGAGAAATGTACTTCATGGAAATTTACGAATCCCAACACTCTTTATTCTTGCCAATCAAAACAATATTGCAAACAACATTGAAGTGCGGCAATTATGCCAACACACACGTCTAACAGAAAGTATTACTATTACAGGCGCTGAACTGGATACAATTATGGTTAACGAAGATTATAAAAAACAATTTTTGGCTGCATTTGATGCCTTTATTCCCGATAATGTATCTGTAAAATAACTAAACCTTAATTTCCACTCCGCCCCATCAAAAAAGAAAATTTCTACGAGCATTGGATCTACAAACACTTTTAAATATAATAGATTTTTCTTTCCAACCACTCATATGATTTGTTTTCTAGCCTTTACAGGCAAGCCATGACCTAAATATTCACCACGCATTCTAATAAAAAACTAATATACAAAGTATATCATTACATTAAAAAATATTATTTTACATCATAAAAAATAACTTAATAAAAAAACTATTTATATAAATAATAAATCTATCTTAATATAACATGATACATATTTACAAATAAAGCATTAAAATACTATTTTTTATTTGTTATAAAATACTCATTTAATATTATATCTAGAAAAATAATACTTTTCATCTATTTAAGGAAAAAACTGGAAATAAAGCGCATTTATAATATTTATTACAAATCTCTATAAAAACAAATAAATATAAAATTTCTATTTCTTAGGAGAAATTTTTAAAAACAATAAATTAACATAATATTCTTTTAATTTCTCGATATAGGAAGTCCCTACAATAATGGTTTTCATAATTTTTTTAATGGAATTCTGATAATAATCAGCAAATTTAAAAGAAAAGATAGCAATGAATCATCTTAGAAGTTTTAGAGCCCCCCTTCTTTTTTCAAAATCACATACATTTCGAATTTAACCAACTCACAACGAATATACTGTATTGTAAATAAGAATGTAAGAATTAACCATTTTGCCATTCATTTCAATTATGAGCATTTTAGCACCTTTTTTATAAATACTCTATATTGTATAATTGATGCGGCAAAAACTCTGACAAATGGAGCCATTGGAACATAATCATGAAACGAATCCTGCTCGCAGAAGATGATAACGATATGCGTCGCTTTCTCGTAAAAGCCTTAGAACGTGCAGGCTACGAAGTCGCCGATTTCGATAATGGTATTAGCGCATATGAACGTTTACAAGAAGAGCCATTTTCCCTTCTCCTGACTGATATTGTGATGCCAGAGATGGACGGAATCGAACTTGCACGACGTGCTACTGAAATTGACCCTGATTTACGAGTAATGTTCATTACAGGTTTTGCAGCGGTAGCACTCAATTCAAATAGTGATGCCCCTCCTGATGCAAAGGTTCTCTCTAAGCCATTTCACTTACGTGAACTCGTCAATGAAGTTGAAAAGATCCTTATCGCTGCTTAAAAAGTATTTTTTAAAGTTATTTGCATCTGTTGAAAGAGAAAATAAAATTAGGCATTGACGTTTGGCATTCTATATGGTGTATGCAACATCAATGAATGGGCGTGTAGCTCAGCGGGAGAGCACTACGTTGACATCGTAGGGGTCACAGGTTCAATCCCTGTCACGCCCACCATTCAATTTTATACTGCAAGTGACTTATTGATTTTATATATCTTTTTTAATGTACGGGGTATGTGGATAAAAGTGAGGGAATATAAACTCCCAGCATGCGCTCTAAAAAAGTATCCTTTGTTAATTTTTTTTATTTTAATATTTTATTTATTGAGTGCTTTCTGTGAAAGAGGATTCACATTTTTAACAAACCCACCTAAAGTTTCATAACTTAATGAATCTAAAGAACTTTTTATAAATAATCTTACGGCAGATATCTACTTCTTTAAAAAAATATTGTTTATTTCCTGATCTATCCTCAATTTTTTTATTTCTCTCATCTCTATTGGCGTATACTTATTGCCAGAGCCGTCAGATATAACAACAGTCAATAAAACGCCTGGTTTTTAGATTCGACATTTTAAATTTAGCAATTACAGAATGGAACAAAGTATTAAAAGAGTAAAAAACACCAACGAATCTTTTTATCCGCACTGCATTCCTACTGAAATAAAAAACAGGCAAAGATGACCTTGAATCGTACAAATTTAAGAACATTCAATCTTATCCCATAGCATTTTAGTGTGTAGATGATTGTTTATACTAAAAGACCTCTAGCATGACGTACAAACTATAAAAAGATAAGCTAGAACATTTTAAAATGTAAACTGGAATCGAAAAATTTAACGCTCCGAGATACAATTCATGTTCATTCACAATTCAAACAGCATATGTGCAAGATAGCCTATGAATACACAACGCTATGCATTCTCAAATCTATAAACTAAAAAACATAAACATTGCTTATAGCTCTACCTGAGAAAAATCCACAATGACAACCACGTTAAATCAAATTGGTTGTAAATATATCTCATTGAAAAAATATCTTATCTGTGCCCCATACCGCATCTTTTTATACAAAAAAATACTGAAGTCATCACTTGCTATAAAAGGCATAACCTTTATATGAAAAAATATATTTCACCCCTTCCTGGGGACGTCTTTAAGCTCCCATCATAAACAGATATCGTTTTTATTCTTCAAAGTTCCGTAAAATAGTTATAAATGGGGCCCATCATGCCTTGAAAACCAATCTTATCAAAGATCATACTGAAAAGACATAATAATATTATTGATCTAAAAACAAAAAGAATCAATTTAGAATAGATATTGTTTTTGCAATTTTATCGGAATTAGCTGCAATGCTTAGGTATCATCTAAGAAATAGGATATTTTTTTTCAGAAAAATGAAAAGGAACGCGTAAAAGAAAGTTTTGGTAATCTGTTTTGTAAAGCATATAATACAGTAGATACTAAAAAATTAGCAATAAATAAAATTAGCAGCAACACATGTTTCTAATGCGGGAGCTACCCTATACAACTTCAAGCACTTTTGGGCTGAACAGAAGACGGATTGGCATCGCTTTATACTCAAAAAGCTGAAAAAACGCTTAGCAATAAAATAAAAGAAACAAAAACCCCCCAATTTTTTGTGCCGCCTATTGATATTATTTAAACGTGGTGATCCCGACAGGATTCGAACCTGTGACCCACGGCTTAGAAGGCCGTTGCTCTATCCAGCTGAGCTACGGGACCCAACTGATTATTTTCTCAATTCAAAATAGCATCTTTAATTCAATGTGTCCAAGGTTGCTGACGATCACTGCGAAAATTATCAGAATAAGAAATAGCACGTCGAATCGATGTATGTTTCTTTTCTACACGGTAAGAGATAGCATTCTTACGTGCAAAAGCAATCGCTTCTTCTTTCCTATTAAATCGGATCCTTACCTGATTATTCATATCAGACGTTGCCGTGTATCCCATAAGAGGTTCAAGCATTTTTTCTTTCATCGGCTCATACTCTAGAACCCAAAAACTTGTATTCCCCTTCCCTGACTGCATAGCTGTCTTAGCAGGACTATAAATACGTGCGATCATGTCTTTTTCCTTAAGATTAAACAACGCTTGAATGATAGTTTCTCATCACACGTACCCAATTTGGTCATTTTCACACACTCAATCAAATATGGTCGGAGCGATAGGATTCGAACCTACGACCCCCTGATCCCAAATCAGGTGCGCTACCAGGCTGCGCTACGCTCCGCCATTTACATTTACTTGATGCACATTTCCTAAAATTTTCACAACAGAAGTGCAAGAGAAAAACACACTTTTTTTAAATTTTGTTGCATTTCTTTACAAAAAAGCACATTTTTTAATTTTTTCCCCTACTCAATAACAAATTTATTGACAAATAGTAGAAAATAACCTCCGTAAAAAATCCAATCTATATTAAAAAAGAATGAATTTCTCTATAAAGACTTCATAATTTTTATCCTGTTTTAAGCAAGCTCTCACTGTATCAAAACGCATTTCACAGATACAGTTTTAGAAAAAAACAACTTAAATATCATAGAAAAATTTTCCCAAAGAGAACATAAGCCAAAGAATTCAGCTGTATTAAACTTTTTTCTCCTCTTTTTCTATCTTCCCAAGGACTCTTTTATTAAAAACTTTAGAATCTGCGACAATTCATATTCATAAACAACAAACATTTTTTCAACGCACAAAGGTTTCATTATAAATAAAATAAAGCGCTCTTTTTAGAAAAATTTTCAAATGCGAAGATGAAAAAAATTCAACATCATACAATAAAATCTCAAAGTTATTTAAAATAATCACATGACAAAAGTAAAAAACACTATTTTTCTCTCTTATATAGATATCCAAAAAAGAAAAAATTTAAATGACTTGTCTTTTCACATATTGAAACGATAATAAAAGGTCAGAATAGGTAAGCCGCGATAAAGAGTATTTACGGATTTCTTCTATTCAAAACTTCAGCAATAACAGCACGTGTTATTTTTCTTTTTCTTTGTAATGCCAACTGATCAACAGAATCAATAACACGCTTCAATGAAAATAAAGAACGTTCACAACGACTTACAAGGTAATAAACCGTATCTGGATGTACAATAAGTTGCCTATCGGAAAAAAGCTTAAAAGCAACAGCTGTTAACAATGCATCATCAGGCTGATTAATTTCAACGAACATCACCGAATTAAGACGACTTTTTAGATCATTTAACGTTAAATTCCAAGCGGAAGGAAGTGTTCGTGCCGTCATCAATAAAGTAGCTTGTCGTGCATCAAGATTTGTTTGCTTAATACTGTTAATTAAATGAAAAAGTTCTGTCTCATTGATTTCACCTGTATCAATATCCTCTATTAAAAATGATCTGCCTAAAGAAGCCATAGTAACAGCCTGATCAAGTTCATTGTACTGAATCCTGAAAGCATCTGCTTTTTGGAGCCATATATTAGAAAAGTGCGTTTTTCCAGATCCTTCTTTACCAACTAAAACTGCAATAGGTAAGCTCCAATTGGGCCAGTGATCAATAAGCTGAAAAGCCATACGATTACTTTCCGTTACCACTAAATCCTCAAATTGAAAAATCGGATCATAAGGAAAATTTAAAGATAATTGCGTTTCACACCCATTCATTTTAGCGGCTCCGAATTTCCGCTTCGCGAATACATCTGAGAACTCAGATAAGTATGAAGAGCAAAACGAACTAAAACGCCAACAGCCGCTGCCGCAGGAACAGCAACAAGCATACCAGTAAAACCAAAGAGTGAAGAAAAAGCAAAAAGTGAAAACATCAACCATACGGGATGTAATCCCACTGATGAACCTACAAGCTTGGGTTGAAGAATATAACCTTCAATAAATTGACCAATTAAAAAAAGTGCCATCACAACAATGATTCCTCCCCAATTATTGGGATAAAACTGGACCCATGCAATACCAACAGAAAGGAGCAAACCACTCATTGTGCCGATATAAGGAACAAAGCTAATAAGACCAATAAACATACCCATCAAAAGACTAAAATTGAGTCCTGCAATCGTTAAACCAATAGCATAATAGCCTCCCAATATGAGACAAACTGTTCCTTGTCCACGAACAAAGCCTGCAATAGCTCTATCCATTTCATGAAAAATACTACGGACGGTTTCAAGATGATCACGCGGTATTAACGAATCGATTGCTGTTACCATACGTGGCCAATCTAATAACATATAAAATGCCACCACAGGTGCCACAACAAATAGGCTAACGATATTAACGATAGATTTTCCTGACTTTAAAAGTGAATTCAAAAGAGACGTAATAAAATCCGAACCTTCGCCCAAAAATCCTTTAATATTATTCCGTAATTCATTTGGATCACTTCCAAAATAGCGCCTTAACCAATCAAAATCATGCTCAACAAAAAAGGTTTGAATACGATTAATATAAACAGGTAAACCATCACTCATAAATTGCTGTATTTGCCAACTAATAACAGGAATCAAAATAACTAAAGAAGCAACAAAGGTAATAACAATAAATAAGGTAATAAGGACAGTCCCAAACACACGACGAATACCAAATTTTTCAAGTAATTGAACAATGGGATTGAGAAAATAAGCCAACACAATCCCTGCCACAAAAGGAAGCAAAATCGATCCAAAAACAAACATAAAAAGAATGAAAAAAATCAGCGTACCCAGCCAAAAAAAGATTTGTCTTTTCATATTATTCGGCAACGGTAATTGAGTATACGCTGGCACATAAGTCTTATAACGATCACGAGATGTATTCTCACTCACTTTCTTTCTCATAAGTTTCCAAGAAGACTGTCCGTGATTATCTGATATCTTGCTCATAAAATATCCTAAAAAAAACTTCACAAAGAATTATAAACAACTTCAAAATAAGCTACAAGAAAAGTTGCTTATTTTCTTATCAATATCTCTTGCAGAGAGAACTCTATCATGGCATTGCATAATATCAAAACCTGATTTTCCATTAAAGGAAGGCTCCAATGAGCAATCAAGATCTTATAAAGAATAAATCCAAAGTCGGCCTTACCTACGCAAAAGCCGGTGTAAACATCGATATGGGTAATGCCATGGTAGAAAAAATCAAACCCTTTATACGCGCTACAAAACGAGCCGGAGCAGATGCAGAAATTGGTGGGTTTGGTGGCCTTTTTGATTTAAAAGCCGCTGGCTTTACAGATCCTATCCTCGTAGCAGCCAATGATGGAGTGGGAACAAAATTAAAAATTGCTATCGAAGTAGGTCACCATAATACTGTAGGTATTGATCTCGTTGCTATGTGTGTCAATGATTTACTTGTACAAGGAGCTGAACCGCTTTTTTTTCTGGATTATTTTGCAACTGGAAAGCTCGACCCTGAACAAGGGGCTGCGATTGTTTCTGGTATTGCAGAAGGATGTAAACAAGCCGGTGCTGCTCTTATTGGAGGAGAAACTGCAGAAATGCCAGGAATGTATGCAGAGGGAGATTATGATCTAGCCGGTTTTGCTGTAGGAGCATGCGAACGCAGCAAGCTACTCCCTTCAAAAGATTTGATAGAAGGTGATGTTATATTAGGTCTAAGCTCCTCTGGAATTCATTCCAATGGCTTTTCGCTTGTTCGACGAATCATCCAGCAAAATTATCTCAAATGGAATGACCCTGCCCCTTTTTCCCCTGAAAACAGCCTTGGTATAGCACTTCTTACACCAACACGCATTTATGTAAAATCGCTTCTTCCCATCATGCGAAAATATGAAGGGATTAAAGCTCTTGCTCATATTACGGGTGGAGGCTTTCCTGAAAATATTCCACGTGTCCTTCCATCTTCTCTCTGCGCTGAAATTAATCTTTCTACCATCAATGTTCCAGCAGTATTTTCATGGATTGCCAAACAAGGTAAAATAGAAGAAACAGAAATGTTAAGAACATTCAATTGTGGTATTGGCATGATCATTATCGTAGCACAGCATGCAGCTGAAGCAATTACACAAGCTCTTGAAAGAAAAGGAGAAACTGTAACTCCACTTGGCATTTTAATAAAACGCCAAGATCAAAATAAAGGAATACTTTATAAAGGGGTACTGAATTTATGAAAAAAAAAATTGTCGTTTTTATTTCTGGTAATGGTTCGAATATGGTCGCCCTTGCTCAAGCAAGCCAACAAACGGAATATCCTGCTGAAATTGTCGCTGTTATTTGCGATAATCCGCGTGCAAATGGTATTGAAAAGGCACAAAATCATAACTTACCCATTCATATTGTTGATCGTAAAGTTTACAAAACAAAAGAAGAGCATGAAGAAAATATTTTTACGATTTTAGATCAATATAAACCAGATTTTCTCTGCTTTGCAGGGTATATGCGCCTTATCTCACCACGTTTTGTAAAACTTTATGAAGGACGAATTTTAAACATTCATCCTTCTCTTTTGCCTTCATTTAAAGGCTTAAACACACATGAAAAAGCTTTACAAGCAGGTGTAAAAATTACGGGTTGCACTGTTCATCTTGTTACAGAAGACGTGGATGCAGGAAAAATCCTTGCCCAAGCAGCCGTTCCAGTCTATCCCCATGATACTGCTGAGCGCTTAGCAGAAAGAGTTCTTAAAGTAGAGCATAAACTCTACCCCGAAGCCTTAAAAGCATTTATTGAAGGAAAGAGCAAAATGATAGATACGCAACAACAGCTTTTATCTTTTTGAGTGTATCAACAATCTATTAATCAGCATATTTCAATGCTTTACACATAGTTTCTGCTCAGTATCTACAATTGAAAATCTCTATGAAATGTTGACATAATAGAGCCCATCTCTTCAATAAATTTTTGCACAAAACATGTGATTTTTTTGAATTTTATTTCATTTTCAAAATTCTTCTTCTTTATTTAATTCTATGACATTATCATAAGCTCTATTTATCAAAATGCTCTCGTATTTAGCCTAAAAAATCTTAAAATACGCACTTTTTCTATTGCATAAATTTTTGCTCATGACGAAAGTGTTTCTTTAACTGTTACAGCTAACTGTTTGAGTGTAAAAGGTTTAGATAAAAAACCAAAAACAGCATCTTGTGGAAGATTTTTAGCAAAAGCATCTTTTGCATATCCAGAAACGAAAAGAAATTTGATACCAGGATAGTTTTTACGGACTTCCTTCAATAAAGTGGGCCCATCCATTTCTGGCATCACCACATCGGAAACAATAATATCAACATCTCCTTTTTGTTCCTCAAGAATAGAGAGTGCTTCCACCCCACTTGCAGCCTCTAAAACCGTATATCCTCTCATTTGAAGAGCTCTTACCCCCCCCATTCTGACCGCATCTTCATCTTCAACCAATAAAACAGTCGCAGATCCTGTTAAGTCTATATTTTTATCTTTCTCTTCATCTTTTTCAACCTTTTGAGAAATTTCTCCTTTTATATTGGGGATATAACGGGGAAGAAAAATATGAAATGTTGCTCCTTCACCTTCTTTACTTTCACAATAAATATACCCACCGCTCTGCTTGATAATTCCATAAACCATTGATAAACCAAGTCCTGTTCCTTTTCCAACTTCTTTTGTTGTAAAAAATGGCTCAAACATTTTTTCTTGTATAGCAGCAGATATACCAGCTCCTGTATCTGAAATAATCAATTGCACATACTCGCCAATTGCTAATCCAAGATGATTAAATTCAGCACTTTGTTGCTTTGTAATATTATTTGTCGCAATCGTAACAATACCTCCATCTAACATGGCATCACGCGCATTAATAACCAAATTCATAATAACACGCTGAAAAGATGCTTGATCAACTTCAACGCTCCACAAATCTCTTCCATGAATAATTTTTAACTGAATATTATTACCCAAAAGTGGTAAAATAAGATTGCGAATGTCTGATAAAAACTCTGTAAAATCAACTTCTTCAGGTCGAAGTGTTTGCTTTCTAGAAAAAGCTAATAATTGCTGTACAAGAGCAGCTGCACGATTAGCATTATTTTTAATATTGATCAGATCAGCATGAGCAGGATCAGAACTACGATGCGTATTTAAAAGAAGATCACACGACATTAAAATTGCTGTTAAAACATTATTAAAATCATGAGCAATGCCGCCAGCTAATTGTCCTACAGCTTGCATCTTCTGACTTTGCATCATTTTATCTTCAAGAGTTTTTTGTTCGGTTGTTTCAATCACAGAGATAATAAGCAAATCTTGCAATACATCACCATGATAGGGCGGTACAGACATAATATGGAGCCGTAAATGGCATTCTTCATTTTTTTCTAAAACAGTTTCTAGAGAAACAAAATAATTTTTATTTGTTGCAATTCTCTGAAAAGAACGCTCTAACTGCACACAATCACGACGAGAAATAACATCATAAAAATTGACAGCTTTGTCCATACATCCCGTGAGTAATGAAAAAGCTTTATTCATATGAACCAATTGCCCTGCATGATCCACCACGGCTATTGCAAAAGGACTCGCATCAAAATATTCTCCTAATATACGGGGTAATTTTAATTGATCGTCCTCTTCTTTTTGTATTTGTTGTGGAATGATCACAATACGATAAATAGCCTCCTCTTCTAAGAGAGAAGAAACAGATATAAGACAATGGAATATTTTCTCACAAGTCGTGTGTGAATTTAAACATAACGAAAGCCTATAAGGTAAAGAGTAACCTGAACTTTGATATCTGTTGGTTTGTAAACAGATATCACTCCATGAGCTCTTAGCGCCAACGCTATCAAATAACAAATCAAAATTATATTGACCAATTGAGAAATTAGCTAAATCAATTGAAAACCATTCTGCAAAAGTCGCATTGGCATAAAGAATAGTTCCTTGTCTATTAACGGATACAAAACCAATAGAAGCTTGATCCAAGTGATTGATAGCCTCTTGAAGGTTCGAGAAAAAAACTTCTCGCGTTTGTTGTAAGTGCGAAATATCAGTAATACGCCAAAATAAAAGCTTTTTTTTCTGTTTTGTGATAGGTTGAATGGAAATATTATACCAAACAGACTTTTTTGGTGTAGAATCGGTAAAAATTGGCTGTTCTACTCTTAATTCCTCTTGCGCTGCAAGATTATTACAGGCTGCAACCTTTAAGCGGTACGAGAGGGCACCAGCTCCTGGAAGATCCGCAATAACCCTATAACAAGACACTTCAGGCCTATAGGTCAGAATTTTTCGATAGTTTTGATTAGAATAATAAACAAAACCAGAAAGATCAGAGATTACAATTGCATCATCGCTCCTATTAAAGATGCTAAAATCAAAATCTTCATGCGACCATACATGATATCTTAAAATTCCCATTCCACACAAAACGAGTGTTGCAACACCGATCATTGCTAGAATCAAAAAAGATATTGATATCGCCTGTTGCAAATAGTTTTGTGTATAAAAAAAACCTAAAATACCCACAATGAAAAGAAAACCTAATACAAAAACAACACCAAAAATAACAACTCTCCGATGAAACGAAGACGCTGATCTTTCATTATTCTCAAAATCTTTATCCATCTCTCTTTGCCTTAGCTTATAGCTATTTCTTATGTCACAAAACTTCCTTTATATTCGTTGTTATGTTGTTATAAAGTATATACTATGATATTATCTAAGATAAGATCGCTTAATATTCAAAAGTTTATTTCTTACGTTATAAGTGAACCTTTTGAGGGTATGTTTATAAATTTATCTCAATAAAAAATAATATTTCCATACAAAATGGGAGAAAATCTATGTATATCTGGTTATCAGAGCAAATAGGTGTATCTGCGGCAAACATAACGATAAGCTTTTTGATTTTTTTAATAACAATCGCAGCTATTACCATAATTATCGTATTTTTACGCCGTTTAAATACAAGAAGATTCAACATTAATAGAAAAAAAAGCCTATCGCGATTAGCATTATGTGAAGTAATTTCTATAGATCGAGCACGCCGCCTTGTTTTAATCCGTTGCGATAATAAAGAACATTTGCTCCTTATTGGTGGATTAACAGATATGGTTGTAGAATCCGATATTACCGGTACATCCAAAATACAAAAGAGAGAAACACACACACATCTAAATTCCACCCCTACAGAAAGAAACGATATATCGGATAAAAGTCCCTCTCCTTTTACGAATCAAGCGGTAAAAGATTCAGCCATCACCGCCGAAATTGAGGGGCGGCAAGAACCATCTTTATTCATTCCTACCCCTCAAAAATAAAAATATACAATTTTATCACCACGAATTTCGTTTGTTTATCATCTTAATAACCTTACCTTAATCATCGCGATAAACTCTTTCACGTCGTTCGTGACGTTCTTGCGCTTCCAATGACAAAACGGCTATCGGCCGAGCCTCAAGACGCTTTATACTAATGGGTTCGCCGGTTTCTTCACAAAAACCGTATGTCCCATTATCAATGCGCTCTAAAGCAGCATCTATTTTTGAAATAAGTTTCCTCTGACGATCACGAGCACGTAATTCGATTGTACGATCAGTTTCACAAGAAGCCCGATCAGTCAAATCGGGTTGACCAACATTCTCTTCCTGCAAATTTTCCAAAGTCTCACGAGCTTCTTTTAATATATCATTCTTCCAAGAAACCAATTTAGCACGAAAATACGCCTTTTGCCGCTCATTCATAAAAGGCTCATCTTCACTAGGGCGATATTGACCATCAATCTCTTCGCTCATGCAATAAAAAACCTCCACATATGCTATGTGCGGTCTATATATTGTGCAATACCCATCAACACAAGAGTAAAATGTTTTTTCATAACAATCAACGAATATATCTAAATGCACTGTTTAGGTTTTATCGCTTTTTTATGTAGATTGAACTCTTGATTAAATCTCATCCAGAATCATTTTTCTCGCTTATTGAAAAACCTTAAAAAGAAGGAAATCAGATATCAGAGCCATCTCTCCCCTACTCTCTACATTGTTTAAAATCTAAATGAAGCAACAATAAATCATTTCATCAATGCAAAAAAATAAAATCTTTATAAAGGCAAAGTGTGATATTCACGTTTCAAATACATCAGAGCATCTTTTTCTTTATTACAGTTAATTGCAACAACCTCACCAATCAAAACACAATGAGTTGCGTGTTCGTGCCAACAAATCAAACGACAATCAAACGACGCTAGAGCGTCTGAAAGACTAGGCGCCCCCGTTTGCAAAGCTCCCCATTGAGCAACATCAAAACGCTCATTTTGTGTAGAATTGCAACGCCTCGAAAAAACATCCGCTAATGAGCGATGTTTTCCTGCCAAGCTATTAACACAAAAATTTCCATTCTCCATAAACACCTGATTCTTTAAATTATGACGCATAAGACAAACAAGAAGGGTTGGAGGATTATCAGATAAAGAACAACACGCCGAAACAGTCACCCCGCGTCTTCCCTTAATACCATTTGTTGTCACAATATGCACAGCTCCTGCAAAAAGACTCATGGCATCTCGATATTCTTGGGAAGAAACCGCAATAGTATGTTTATGTTGAAGTTCAGGCATCAAATATGTTTTATGATTCGACATATCTTTCACTTATAAAGCTTTAAAATTTCAAGCGATCTTTCCATAAAAAGACCTATAATACATATTTTTTCTTTTCCGTCATAACACAAAAAATATTTGTGTATACACAGCGATATGATAAAAACTGCCAATCTAAGGAGATTTTAATGCCCCATGCTCATCTCATTTCACCTTCTCTCTTGGCTTCTGATTTTTCTAAACTTGGACAAGAAATGTTAGATGTTGTTGATGCTGGTGCAGATTGGCTTCATCTTGATATTATGGATGGGCACTTTGTTCCTAACATCACCTTTGGTCCTGAAATCGTCAAAGCTCTGCGCCCATTAACAAAAGCAATATTTGATGTCCACCTGATGATCGCACCAGTAGACCCTTATTTAGAAGCTTTTGCAAAAGCAGGTTCAGATATTATAACTATTCATGCTGAAGCAGGTCCACATCTTCATCGTTCACTCCAAACAATCAAAAAAATGGGGAAAAAAGCAGGAATCGCACTCAATCCAAGCACCCCTGAACATATGCTTGAATATTTGCTTGATCAATTAGATCTCATTCTCATCATGACGGTCAATCCCGGTTTTGGTGGACAAAGTTTTATTCCAGAAATAAAAGATAAAATTAAGCGCGTTAAAAGCATGATTGCAAACCGCCCTATTGACCTTGAAGTTGATGGTGGTATCACCGTTGATACAATTGGGATAGCTGCAAAAGCTGGTGCAAATGTATTTGTCGCAGGCTCTGCAATTTATAAAGATGGAAATAAAGAGCTTTACAAAACACGTATTAGTGCATTGCGCCAAGCCGCAATCCTCTCACAACAAGGAAAAAAATGATGATCGCACGTTATTCTCGCCCTGCAATGGTAACAATTTGGTCTCCCGAAACAAAATATCGTATTTGGTTTGAAATAGAAGCCCATGCCTGTGATGCCCTTGCTCACTTAGGGATTATTCCGAAAGAAGCCGCCAAAGTCATTTGGGAAAAAGGGGCAGCAGCTAAATTTGATGTCAATCGCATTGATGAAATTGAAGCAATTACCAAACATGATGTTATCGCATTTCTAACCCACCTCGCTGAATTCATTGGACCAGAAGCACGTTTTATCCACCAAGGTATGACATCATCTGATGTTCTCGATACAACGCTGAACATTCAATTGATGCGTGCGAGTGATATTTTGCTAGAGGATATAGATCAACTTCTTGAAGCATTAAAAAGACGTGCTTTTGAGCATAAAGAAACAATCACCATTGGGCGGAGTCATGGCATTCATGCTGAACCGACAACTTTTGGAATCAAGTTTGCTCTTGCATACGCTGAATTTTCCCGTTGTCGCAAACGTCTTCTTGCCGCACGAGAAGAAATTTCTACTTGCGCGATTTCAGGAGCTGTAGGAACTTTTGCTAATATCGATCCACGCGTTGAAGAACATGTAGCAAAAGCCTTGAGGATGCGTGCTGAACCGGTTTCCACCCAAGTAATACCAAGAGATCGTCATGCTATGTTTTTTGCAACACTTGGTGTTATTGCTTCCTCTATTGAAAGGCTAGCAATAGAAATACGCCATTTACAACGAACAGAAGTTCTTGAAGCAGAGGAACATTTCTCACCTGGGCAAAAAGGTTCATCGGCAATGCCTCATAAACGTAATCCAGTTTTAACAGAAAATTTAACTGGACTAGCCCGTATGGTACGTGCATTTGCACTCCCCGCCATGGAAAATGTAGCTCTTTGGCATGAACGTGATATTTCCCATTCATCTGTTGAGCGTTATATTGCTCCAGATGCGACGATTACACTTGATTTTGCTCTTTCTCGCCTCACATCTGTCATTGAAAATCTCATTGTCTATCCAGAAAATATGCAAAAAAATCTCAATAAATTCCGCGGTCTTGTTCACTCACAACGGGTTCTTTTAGCACTCACACAAGCAGGGATTAGTCGTGAAGATTCTTATCGGATTGTACAACGAAATGCGATGAAAGTTTGGGAACAAGGAAAAGATTTTTTAGAAGAACTCCTCAACGACAAAGATGTTACCAAAGCTTTAAGTGAAGAAGAACTTCGCGAAAAATTTGATCTTTCTTACCACACCAAACATATAAATACGATTTTTAAACGTGTTTTTGAAGAACAATAAAGCGACATAGAAAACCAAAATCCATTCCACCTATGATCAAAAATCTGTTGTAACAAAGAAAACAATTTATGAAAGCAAATCAACTCGATATTCTTATTGTTCCTGGCTACAAAGGATCTGGTCCAGATCATTGGCAAACACGCTGGGAAAAAAAATTGTCGACAGCCCGCCGCATTGAACAACTCCATTGGTCAAAGCCTGTTTGTGAAGAGTGGGTTAACAAAGTTAAAACCGCCATCGCAAAAGCTCAAAGGCCTGTTATGCTTATTGCTCATTCATTAGGAGTTCCCAGTGTTATTCATGCAACTGTACAAAATACAGAAAAAATTTGTGGCGCTTTCTTTGTTGCACCTCCAGATGTCGCCAATGAAAAAATACGTCCCAAACATTTAATGACATTTGGCCCCTATCATCGCCAAAAGCTTTCTTTTCCTTCTATTGTCATAGCCAGTCGCAACGATGAGTTTTGTCAATTTTCAGTAGCAGAAAAAATTGCCAATGATTGGGGATCACTCTTTGTTGATGCTGGGTATTCTGGCCATATTAACGCAGAATCCGGACACGGACCTTGGCCTGAAGGGCTTATGGTCCTCTCTCACTTTCTTGCAAAAATTTGATCCAAAAGAGATGATCTTCTTTCTCACCGCTTATGTATCTTCACCTTTGGATAAACGTGTAATGACAAAAATTATAAAAGTATCATAGCAATATCATTGAGAAATTCTATCAATTAGGATAGTATCATTTATCAATGTTATTAAAAACCTCTCAAGATAAATAGAGAATCATGATGAATCGTCGCCACCGTATTTATGAAGGCAAGGCTAAAATTTTATATGAAGGACCTGAACCAGGGACTTATATTCAGTTTTTTAAAGATGATGCAACTGCCTTTAATGCAAAAAAACATGAAATTATCGATGGAAAGGGGGTTTTAAACAACCGAATTTCGGAACATATTTTTAGCCATCTTGGACGTTTGGGCATCCCAACACATTTTATCAAACGTATAAACATGCGCGAACAGCTTATTAAAGCGGTGGAAATCATTCCGTTGGAAGTTGTTGTTCGCAATGTTGCTGCCGGCTCTCTTGCTAAGCGTTTAGGACTGGAAGAAGGAACCCCGCTTCCGCAATCCATCATTGAATTCTACTATAAAAATGATTCTCTCGATGATCCTATGGTAACGGAAGAACATATCACAACTTTTGGGTGGGCTGTCCCACAAGAGATAGAAGATATCATGCAACTTTCAATTCGTATTAATGATTTTCTTTCTGGGCTTTTTGCCGGTGTTAACATCCAATTAATTGATTTTAAAATGGAATTTGGTCGCCTGTGGGAAGATGAAACAATGCGCATTGTTCTTGCTGATGAAATCTCTCCTGATTCTGCACGACTATGGGATATGCACACACAAGAAAAAATGGATAAAGACCGTTTTCGTCGTGATATGGGTGGGCTTATTAATGCCTATCAAGAAGTTGCCAAACGTCTTGGTATTATGAATGAAAATGAACCTACACGACCAAGTGGTCCCGTTCTCGTAAAATAAAAACAAGGTAAAATATTATCACCTTATATAAATACCCCCTCTTCAAAGGAGAGGTTCTTTTAACAACAGGAAGCAAAAAATGAAAGCACGCATTACAGTTACTTTAAGAGAAAGCGTTCTTGATCCACAAGGAGAAGCAATTGTTGGTGCTTTAAAAAGTTTAGCTTTCGAGGGCATTCATTCCATTCGTCAAGGAAAGGTTTTTGATATTGTTCTTGATGATCTACCTTCTGAAAGCGCAAAGAAAAAACTTAACCAGATGTGTGAAGAGTTACTCGTAAATACTGTCATCGAAAATTATACAATCGAACTTCTTTAAGTGGAACGCTCATGAAAACTGCTATCATTCAACTTCCTGGATTAAATCGTGACCGAGATATGATTGCAGCATTACATCATATAACGGGAGTTGAACCACTAAAAATTTGGCAAACAGAAACAACAATTCCAGATGTAGATGTTATTATTATTCCTGGTGGTTTTTCTTATGGCGACTACTTAAGGTGTGGCGCTATTGGAGCGCGAACCCCTATCTTAAAGGCCATTCGTGAAAAAGCACAAGAAGGGACTACAATAATAGGGATCTGTAATGGATTTCAAATTTTGTTGGAAGCTGGATTATTACCCGGTACTTTAATGCGTAACGCTTCTTTAAAATTTGTTTGTCGTGAAATCAAACTTGAAGTCGTCAACGCCAAGACAAAATTTTCTCGATATTATTCTAAAGGACAAATTATTCGTTGTCCCGTTGCCCATCACGATGGGAATTATTTTGTTGATAGTGAAACATTAAAAAAAATGGAAGATAATCAACAAATTGTTTTTCGTTATGCAGAAAATACAAATCCTAATGGCTCAATGAAAGATATTGCTGGTATTGTTAATAAAGCTGGTAATATTCTTGGTATGATGCCTCATCCTGAAAACTTTATTGAACCCGCTCATGGAGGTGTTGACGGTCGTTTACTTTTTCAAAGTGCTTTAGAGTTAGCAAATGGATGATACCGCAAAATTCTTGTGCTCCATAATTATAAAAAACAAAGGTCTATATCTTGCGTCGTAAATCCATGAACGGAATTATTCACAAACAACAATGGATATTATTTTCTAAATACATAATTATTTAAGATCGTTTTTGGTCTTAAATCCCATCAAACAAACGAATAAAATCTTCAGCTTACGGTCTATGAATATTTTTATTATTAAACAACATTATTGCTTATAATAGCTGCTAGATAGAAACTAAAATGCTAAATTTCAGTTAATTTAACGGATAAATACTCATGAAGCCTTGCGATAACATCACTATTACACCAGAGCTCATTGCACAACACGGGCTAAAAGAAGATGAATATCAACGTATCCTGACGTTAATCGGTAGAGAGCCAACATTTACTGAACTAGGAATTTTTTCTGCAATGTGGAACGAACATTGTTCTTATAAATCCTCTAAAAAATGGCTAAAAACTCTTCCAACAGAAGGAAAGTGTGTCATTCAAGGGCCTGGTGAAAATGCTGGCGTTGTTGATATTGGTGAAGGGGAATGTGTGGTTTTTAAAATGGAAAGCCATAACCATCCTTCTTATATTGAACCTTATCAAGGTGCAGCAACAGGTGTTGGTGGTATTTTACGTGATGTCTTCACAATGGGAGCCCGTCCTGTCGCCGCTATGAATGCATTGCGATTTGGCGCTCCTGATCATCCACGAACACGCCATCTTGTTTCCGGTGTTGTTTCTGGTATTGGTGGTTACAGCAATGCTTTTGGCGTTCCAACGGTTGGTGGAGAAGTAAATTTTGATGAGCGTTATAATGGCAATATCCTTGTTAACGCTTTTGTAGCCGGTATTGCAAAGACAGACGCCCTTTTTTATTCTAAAGCGCAAGGCATCGGACTCCCTGTTGTTTATCTTGGGGCAAAAACAGGGCGAGATGGTGTCGGTGGAGCAACAATGGCTTCTGCTGAATTCGATGATTCAATCAGTGAAAAACGTCCAACCGTTCAAGTCGGTGATCCTTTTACAGAAAAGTGTCTTCTTGAAGCATGTTTAGAGCTCATGGAACTTGGAGCTGTGGTTGCTATTCAAGATATGGGAGCTGCAGGTCTCACCTCTTCTGCCGTTGAAATGGGTGCAAAAGGCAATCTAGGAATACAGCTTAATCTTGATGCAGTTCCCGTTCGTGAAGAAAACATGACAGCCTATGAAATGATGCTTTCTGAAAGCCAAGAGCGTATGCTCATGGTTCTTAAACCAGAGTTAGAAAAGCAAGCAGCAGCAATTTTTCATAAATGGGGGCTCCATTTTTCCATTATTGGAAAAACAACCAATGATCTACGTTTCCGTGTATTTCATCAAGGGAAAGAAGTTGTTAATCTTCCCATCAAAGAACTTGGTGATGAAGCACCTGTTTATGACCGTCCTTGGAGTGAACCTGCAAAAAAAACACTCCTGAAAACAGAAGACGTCAAAAAAGTTAACAATCTTGGTGATGCGCTTTTGAGCTTATTGAATTCTGCTGATCAAAGTTCACGACGATGGATTTATGAACAATATGATACCCTTATCCAAGGAAATAGCCTTATCCGCCCAGGAGGCGATGCAGGCGTTATCCGTGTAGGCAACAATAGCAAACGTGCTCTTGCTTTTTCTTCTGATGTAACACCTCGCTATTGTGAAGCAGACCCTTATGAGGGAGGAAAACAAGCTGTCGCAGAATGTTGGCGAAATATTAGTACGACAGGTGCAACGCCGTTGGCTGCTACAGATAATCTCAATTTTGGTAACCCTGAAAAACCTGAAATTATGGGACAACTGGTCTTGGCTATTAAAGGGATAGGGGAAGCTTGTAGAATCCTCGATTTCCCTATCGTTTCAGGCAATGTTTCTCTTTACAACGAAACAAATGGAGAAGCTATTCTTCCAACCCCTACAATTGCTGGTGTAGGACTTCTTGGTGATTGGTCTAAAATGGTAACAATAAAGGGGATGCAAAATGGAGATTATATTGTTTTAGTGGGAGATTGCGGTTCTCATTTAGGACAATCAATCTATGCGCGAAACATTTTAAATATTGATGCAGGTGCCCCCCCTCACGTAGATTTACAACTTGAAAAAAAGCATGGTCAATTTGTTCGAGATGTCATACATCGTGGTTTTGTTCACGCCGCCCATGATCTTTCTGATGGAGGATTAGCGATTGCGCTTGCAGAAATGGTCATTAAAGCAGGTAAAGGGATCAAAACAAAATTAAGCAACCAATCACCAGAACATGCAGAACTTTTTGGAGAAGACCAAGGACGTTATCTTTTAGCAGTCAAACCTGAAGCACTCAATAGCCTTAAAGAGCTCGCACAAATAAGTGCAGTTTCTTTAATAGAGCTAGGTAACGTTGCAGGTGATGCACTTGATATAGATGGAATACTAAAACTTTCTATAGACAAACTCACAAAAGCCTATGAAAACTGGTTTCCACAATTTATGGATGAAGAGTAAAAATTGTTTTTTCTCTTAAACAGCCTTTATAAAAAAATGAATAACATAGGAGAATAATGATGGCGATGAGTGCCCATGCAATTGAAACGCTTATTCGTGAAAGTATTCCTGATGCTATTGTAATAGTTCGTGATCTTGCTGGAGATGGAGAACATTATGCTGCAGAAGTTATTTCTGAAAGTTTTCGTGGTAAAACCCGTGTTCAACAACATAAAATGGTTTATGATGCCCTTAAAGGCAATATGGGAAATGACCTTCATGCCTTAATGTTGCAAACAAATATTCCAAAATAATCTAAAATTTCTTCTTGCATTCACACATTTAATACGATTAAAAACAGTATGAATATAAATTACACACTGATAAAAATCTGAAATATCGAGGGATAAAAATGACCACTGTTCATGATTTTATTGATAACGAGATTAAAACAAACGACGTCATTTTATTCATGAAAGGAACACCTGACGCTCCGCAATGCGGGTTTTCAGGACAAGTTGTTCAAATCCTTGATTATTTAGGATTGAATTATAAAGGGATTAATATCTTAACTTCTAACGAATTGCGTCAAGGGATTAAAGATTACTCGAATTGGCCAACAATTCCACAGCTTTATATCAAAGGTGAATTTATCGGAGGCTGTGATATTGTTAAAGAGATGTTTCAAAACAATGAGTTACAGGAACTTTTGAAAGAAAAAAATATTCCCTGCAATCAATCATAGGTATCTTTCATTTTATTCAGACTCTTAAAAAGAGCTGTTTTCAGACGAAATTTTTATTTCAAGGATGCCATATGTCATATTCACTCAATGAACAAACACATAGTGATGCGATTAGAAAAAAAATTGGCTATAAAGAATTTGTTGTTCTTATTGCTTCTCTCATGGCTATTAACGCTATAGCTGTTGATATTATGCTGCCAGCTATGCCCAACATTTTAGACGGCTTAAATGTTCTTAATGAAAATGATCAACATTATATCATTTCGAGTTATCTTATTAGCTATGGTATTGCTCAAATATTTTTCGGTCCCATAAGCGATCGGTATGGACGACGTAAACTTATCCTTATTGGTCTTGCTTTTTATTCATTTACGGCGATTGGCTGTGCCTTTGTAACTGATTTTTCTCTCTTACTTATTTTGCGTATCTTGCAAGGTATTGGAGGAGCTGCTATGCGGGTTCTTACAGTTTCCGTCGTACGTGATCTTTACAGTGGTCGAAAAATGGCAGAAGTTATGTCTATTGTTATGATGGTTTTTCTTGTTGCACCAATGGTTGGTCCCGCAACAGGACAGGTCATTTTACTACTCGGACATTGGCAATATATTTTTATTTTCATGGCAATGATTGGTTTCGGGCTGATGATTTGGATTCAATTCCGCTTGCCTGAAACACTTCATGAACAACGCCCTCTTTCCTTTTCTTCAGTCAAACACAATTTATGGATTGTTGTGACAAATCGTACAACACTTTGCTATACACTTGCAACTTCTATCATTTTAGGGTGCATTTTTATTGCTGTTAATACATCACAACAAACCTATGAAGGAATTTATAACTTAGGCTTTTGGTTTCCTATCGCATTTGCCATCGGTGCTGCATTTCAGGCTTTCTCATCATTCATGAATTCTCGACTTGTCGGACGTCTTGGAATGAGACGTATTGCTCATACTATGCTTTTGCTCTTTTGTGCCACTTCATGCATTTGGTTTATTGGCTCCATCTTAGCAGGTGGTGTTATCCCTTTTCCTTTTTATATGACGTTATATTGTATATTAATGTTTACCTGTGGTGGCATTATGGCCAATTTCAATACACTTGCTCTCGAATCTGTAGGCGAAATTGCTGGAACAGCATCTTCTGTATCCGGCTTTCTTCAAACATCTATCGGTGCAGGACTTAGCTTTTTTATTGCCCAACAATTTGATGAAACAACCATCCCAAACTCAGCAGGATTTTTCTTTCTGAGCCTCACTGCCATACTTCTTGTTTTATGGGCTGAACGTGGTCATCTTTTTAGGCAATATCATAATAACCCTAACGAATAAAGACTGCTTTATGAGACAATTAATAATATCTCTCTTGAACAATAAGGAAATGCCTATAATATAAAATAGGACACTCTTGTGCTGAACATTCACATATTTGTTTTAAAAATAAACTTCTCAAATCATTTCACGACAACATTCATGAATGATATAAGGTTAAAAAAACAGTGAACTGTATAAAATCATTGAAAAGCAGTATCTTTACTTAATAAAGACGCAAATCGTCATCATAATACTATTCCCAGTTTCCAAAAATATAATCACTGATTAAAAAACAAACATACCTATTGTTGCAATAGCTCTTATATTTCAAACGGTCTATAAGAAATATTTTTATTCTTTTCTTCAATAGTTTTTATGCACACAATCCCCCCCTCATCTTATGACATGCAAGCAAATATTTTTTACTGATTTAACCTAAACAAGACAAAAATTAAGAAAAAAACTCACACTTTAGGTCTTTCTTTCAATATAAAAGTGATACGTTATCTTTATAAATCAATATATTGCATATCATAAAGTCATACGGCACTTTCCCGTTTATAAAATAAATTTAATTGATAAATTTTCCCGATTTTGGAAATCCCCTTGGAACCAAACGCCCGACGCCCGCACGCGTTCCCATCCATTCAATGAGATCATCAGCTTGGCGGTTAAAGATTCGATCAGCTGTATCTTGCCAACTTAAACCTTCTGATAAATTAAAAGTTTTGGCATCAACAATGCCACCCTCTTTGTAACGCTGTAAACGAACACCTTTACCACGATTCATTTCTGGTATTTGTTCAATAGAAAAAATAAGCATTTTACGGTTTTCACCGACCACAGCAACATGATCACCATTTACCGGAACACAAAGTTTCACCTTATCAGGAGATTTGACATTCATCACTTGCTTTCCTTTTCGTGTATTGGCGATCACTTCTGAAGCAAGGACAATAAAGCCATTTCCATGAGACGAAACCAAGAGCAATTTTCCCTCTGCATGATGCACAAAAGCTGTAAAAATATCGTGCTCATCGTCCATATCAACTAAAAGACGAATAGGTTCACCATGTCCCCGCCCTCCAGGTAAACTATTTGCACCAATAGCAAAAAACTTTCCCCCCGTACTGATCAGCACAATCTTGTCGGTCGTAAATGCTGGAAAGGCTAACTTTAAACTGTCTCCTTCTTTAAAAGAAAGTGCTTTATAATCGTTTAAATGCCCCTTTAAAGCACGCACCCACCCCTTTTCAGAAATAACAATAGTAACCGGTTCTTTTTCGATCATTGCTTGTTGAATATCATCAAGATCATGTCTTGGTGCCTCTTCAAACGTCGTACGTCTTTTCCCCAAGAGTGTTTCAGGACCAAAAGTGTTTCGAACTTTTTTGATTTCTTCTGAAATTATTTTCCACTGTTTTATAGGAGAAGCTAACAAATTCTTTAGCTTTTCTTTTTCAGCTTTCAAACTTTCAAATTCCTTACGAATTTCAAATTCCTCAAGCTTACGTAAAGAGCGCAAGCGCATATTAAGAATAGCTTCTGCTTGATTTTCTGTTAATTCAAAACGACTGATAAGCTGCTTTTTAGGTTCATCCTCTTCACGAATAATCTTAATGACCTCATCGAGATTTAAATAGGCAATAAGATATCCATGGAGAATTTCCAATCGGCTATCAATTTGATCAAGCCGATAATGAGAGCGACGAATAAGCACTTCTTGACGATGTTCAAGCCATTGATGCAAACTTTCTCGCAAAGAAAGGACATTGGGTATTTTTCCCAAAGACAAAACATTCAGATTAAGGGGAAATCTTACTTCAAAGTCAGTCAATTTAAAAAGAGACTCCATAAGGAGCTCCGGATCAACCGACCGATTTTTAGGAACCAGCACGATTCTGATATCTTCTGCTGATTCATCTTGGATATCCTCAAGCATTGGTAATCGCCGAGCAAGCAGTAACTCTGCTGTTTTTTCAATAAGACGTGACTTTTGAATCTGATAGGGAATTTCAGTCACCACAATCACATAAGAACCACGGCTACCAGATTCCTGATGCCAACGTGAACGCAAGCGAAAAAAACCCCGACCAATACGATAAGATTCCTCAATACTCTTTTTAGGCTCAACTAAAATGCCACCAGTTGGAAAATCAGGACCAAGAACGAACTGATTTAATTCCTCATCATGTGCATCGGGATGTGCAATTAAATGGAGCGCCGCATCACAAAGCTCAGCAACATTATGGGGTGGAATAGATGTTGCCATACCAACAGCGATCCCTGATGAACCATTTGCTAAAAGATTAGGAAAAGCCCCAGGCAAAACAACGGGCTCTTCATCTTCCTCATTATAAGTTAAACGGAAATCAATGGCGTTTTCATTAATACCTTCAAGCAACAATGCTGCCACTTCAGTCATCCGTGCTTCCGTATAACGCATGGCAGCAGCATTATCACCATCAATATTGCCAAAATTGCCTTGTCCATCAACCAACGGATAACGAACTGCAAAATTTTGAGCCAAGCGCACCAAAGCATCATAAATAGATGCATCCCCATGAGGATGAAATTTTCCCATGACATCACCGACAATCCGCGCACATTTCGCATAAGACTGTCCAGGATTTAGTTTGAGAAGCCGCATCGCGTGAACAATCCGCCGATGGACAGGCTTCAATCCATCACGCACATCAGGCAATGCACGGTGCGTAATCGTAGAAAGCGCATAAGCCAAATAACGTTCCTGTAAAGCAGAACGTAATTCTATTGGCTCAATATGTTCTTTATCAAAAGGTAAATTCATTTTATCAGACATAATATTAGAACAAAAGTTCCCACAATAATAAAAAGTTATTTTATAGGATTTATTTAAAACAACCCTTTATGAGTCGACTTTTTTATTAAAAGTCAACGACATAAAAATAAGTGCTGCAATTAAAACATGAACAGAAAATTATATCAATTTGAAAAATTTATACATGTTCTTCCCTCTTGTCCTAAGCAGTATATGAAAATACTTCATACATTATCGAAAACTTTTTAAATATCCTCTTTAAGTGATAAATAACAAAGAAAGTAAATCATTTTTTCAGTGTTAAATAGAGAAACTGACATTTTCAAAATAAATAATATATTGATATATAAAGATAATTCATTTTTTTACAACTTAAATGAAACTCCAGAATATTGTAGAATTCTCTCATTTCTTACAATCAATCAATCACAAACATTTCCCCGCTTATCATAAGCGGAAAAGCTTCTATATGAAGAAAGGAAGAAAAATACCTCTTATAAACCCATTTGCTTACAAGAACTATCAATAATTGAAATCTAGAAAGTAAAACGGTGATTATTAGTAAAGATAGTGCTACACAACGATTTTTATATCACTCATGAGGCTTTTATAGTTATACCTTTCATACGAAAAAGCATCGTAAAACACAATTGAGAGCATTGAGAGATATTTTTTTAAAAATAATACCCTCATAAAAAATCAAAACAACAGCATTTTTTGTTTATCTCAATTTTTACAAATAGTACACACACTGACCCCATAGAGAAGCATCAACGCTTCACTTTATGTAGAAAGATGACAACAATCCACAACCAACTTTATGAACTATTTTTATGAGTAGGAGCCATGCGGATTCCTAAATCACGTAATTGTGTAGGAGAAACCTCAGACGGAGCACTCATCAAAAGATCAAGTGCTTGTTGATTCATAGGGAATAAAGCAACTTCACGCAAATTTTTAACACCTTGCAACAGCATAATGATGCGGTCGATTCCCGCAGCCATGCCACCATGTGGCGGAGCCCCATAATGGAATGCACGATAAAGACCACCGAAACGATCTTTCACAACTTCCTTAGAAAGCCCTACAAGTTCAAAAACTTTAAGCATCATTTCTGGTAAGTGATTACGAATTCCACCTGATGCAATTTCATAACCATTGCAAACAAGATCATATTGAAAAGCTTTAATAGTAAGAGGATCTTGACAGGCAAGGGCATTTTCTCCCCCTTGAGGCATGGAAAAAGGATTATGTCCAAAATCAATCTTTTTTTCATCTTCATTCCATTCAAAAAATGGAAAATCAACAATCCACGCCAAAGAGAAACTATCTCTATCAAGAAGATCTAATTCTTCCCCTACCCTTGTGCGTGCCGCTCCAGCAAAAGATGCGAATTTTTTAGGGTCTCCAGCTACAAAAAAACAGGCATCCCCACTTTCAAGCCCAAGCTGTATACGGATTGCTTCAGTCCTCTGTTCACCAATATTTTTGGCGATAGGCCCTGCTCCTTCAAATTTTCCTTCTTCTTCACGCCAGAAAATATAGCCAAGTCCTGGTTGCCCCTCGCCTTGTGCCCATACATTCATACGATCACAAAAAGCACGACTTCCACCCGTTTTAGCTGGAATAGCCCACACTTGTGCATTCTCATCATTCGCTAAAATTTGAGCAAAGACTTTGAAACCAGAATTATAAAAATGCTGAGAAACATCTTCCATAATGATCGGATTACGCAAGTCAGGCTTATCAGAACCATATTTTCGCATTGCTTCATCATAAGAAATGCGAGGAAAGCTTTGTGTCACAGTTTTTCCATCCGCAAATTCTTCAAAAATAGAACGCATAATAGGTTCCATAGTTGCTAAAACATCTTCTTGCTCAACAAAACTCATTTCAACATCTAATTGATAAAATTCACCAGGAAGACGGTCGGCCCTTGGATCTTCATCTCTAAAACATGGAGCAATCTGAAAATAACGATCAAAACCTGACATCATCAACAATTGTTTATATTGCTGTGGCGCTTGCGGTAACGCATAAAATTTTCCCTGATGAACACGACTTGGAACTAAAAAATCACGCGCCCCTTCCGGCGATGAAGCTGTCAAAAGTGGCGTCGTAAATTCCGTAAAACCATTATTTTGCATAGCCCGTCTCATAGCTGCAATAATTTCAGTCCGACGCATGATATTTTTGTGCATAGTCTCCCGACGCAAATCAAGAAAACGATATTTTAATCGAATATCTTCTGGATAATCAGGCTCACCAAAAACCGGTAAAGGAAGCTCATCAGATTTTGAAAGAATTTCTACCTCTTGTGCAAAAATTTCAATCTCACCTGTTGGAAGCGTTGCATTAATAACCTCATCAGAACGAGCACATACCTCCCCATCCACACGAATAACCCATTCAGAACGCACTTTTTCAATAACTTTAAAAGCTGGTGAAGCAGGGTCAGCAACAATTTGTGTGATTCCAAAATGATCACGTAAATCCACAAAAAGAATCCCTCCATGATCACGAACACGATGAACCCATCCTGAAAGACGAACTTGTGTTCCTACATCACATCTACGAAGAGCCGCACAATGATGACTGCGATAACGGTGCATGTTTTTTGCCTTTGATTATAATATTCACATGCGCTACAAACGCTTTTTAATAACCATTTGTCAAGATATGAGAATAAAAACTCAGAAATAAAGTCAATAAAGCACAAATTTAATTTATCGAATTATAATAAAATGATGAATCTTATTACAAAAACAACAGATCTTAAAATTGCACTTAACGCTCTACGTACCTCTGATTTTGTAACTGTCGATACTGAGTTTATCCGCGAAACAACTTTTTGGCCTCAACTGTGTTTAATCCAGCTCGCATCACCAGATGTCACAGTTTTGATTGATCCCATAGCACCAGATATTGATTTACAACCATTTTTTGACCTTATGGTCGATAAAAAAGTTGTAAAAGTTTTTCATGCTGCGCGCCAAGATATTGAAACAATTTATCACCTTGGAGGTGTTATTCCTTCCCCTCTCTTTGATACGCAAATAGCAGGATCAATTTGTGGATTTGGTGATTCTATCTCCTATGATCAAATTGTACAACGCTGCACAGGGCATCATCTTGATAAATCCTCCCGCTTTACAGACTGGAGTTGCCGACCTTTATCTGAAAAACAACTGCTCTACGCACTTGCCGATGTAACTTACTTAAGAGATGTTTACCTGTTATTGAAAAAACGGTTAGAAAAAAATCAACGTGCTCACTGGATGGACGATGAAATAACAATCCTTTTAAATCCTAAAACCTATGACATGCCAGAAGATGAAGCATGGAAAAAAGTGAAAGGACAAATTAAAAAGCCACGTGAACTTGCTGTATTACAAAAGATAGCAGCTTGGCGTGAACGTGAAGCACGAAAATACAATATGCCACGTCGTCATATTATAAAAGATGAATGTCTTATAGAAATAGCAATCCAACAACCAAAAGATGAATCTGCATTAAAACGGTTACGCAGTCTTAATAAGAATTGGGATAAATTCTCAATTGCTCAATCATTAATCAAAGCTGTCCACGAAGGATTAGAGGTGGATCTTTCCACTTTACCCCCCATTCCTAAACATAATCCACTCAATGATACGACAGCCGCTGTTATCGATCTGCTCAAAGTGTTATTAAAAATTGTTGCAAATGAAAACAGCATTGCCCCTAAAATTATTGCAACATCTAATGATTTAGAAAAAATTGCCAATGGAGGAATAAAGAAAAATATTCCCGCTATGAATGGCTGGCGCTATGAAATATTTGGTCAAAAAGCCGAACAACTGCTAAAGGGCCAGATAGGTTTTTACTTTCACGATGGGAAAATAAGCACAAAACAGCTTTAATTTACATTTACATTTTTATTTTAAAAAATCCATTACGCTACTCATTATCTACATCAATTGGTATGCCCTATAGGCCAATGCAAACAGGATAAATAAAGCCTACTTCTGATAAAGTTAAAAAATTAAATAGTGAACTCTTATTAAAAATGACAGCTAAATCTTTATCAGGTCAATCAAATAGCAATCCTATTAAAAATAATCTAAAAAAACAGACCGCTCCTTATTTAAAAGCTTTAAAAAGAAAAAGCTCTGATAATAAAAGCGCATTCATTACAAAAATAGCAGCCTAGCAATAGAAAAAAACAAAGATATAATGCCTCACGTCACCATATCGTATAAAAAAACTACCGAGATTGCAATCTAACAATCAAAAACGAGCCAGCATAACAACTAAAATACCTAACAAAGGCAATATATTGATTTATAAAGATAATCTAGCGTTATTTATATTGAATTAGAACTCCGAATATCGTAGGATTCTCTCATTATTATCTCAATAAGACTCATAAAGTATCACATAAGAAATTATATGATAAAGCGCTGTTTTTTATAGATTAAGCATCTTACAAAGGATTCAAAAATATGATTAATAAATAGTTATGATTTGTTTCTATTTTTTATAGTGAAAGGATTTTATAAAGTCAGAAAATGATATTCTTTTGCCAAACCGTGAAAGTGCAAAATTACTTCATATAAGTGGTTCAACATTCCGGCGTCATATAACCAATGGATCTCTCCAAAAATCTTTAAAATTTGTTTTTTTATCGCGTTGGCTACAATCAAATCTTATCAATATAATCAAGAAAGCTAAACAGAAACGTTATAACGACGCAGCATAAAAAGAAAACCTTGTCACGTAAGGACGGACAAGGCTTTTATTTTTACATGAAGCTTATGAAATGCAAATCACATCCTGTGACGCAAATAACAGAATAAAAAATTATATTTTCTTTTATGAATGCTCAGGGCATTACAAATGCCTTGCGTAGAGTCTGGATCAGGCATTATGAAACAACCAGTTGTTCAGCTCATGATGACAGGCTACCTAGCTTATCCCTCGTCAATGGCTTTATTATAAGACATAAAACACGAATAAATTAGGAAAAAAATCAAAAAATTTCAAAAGCGAGAGGTTGTTTTATTATTGTTGATAACTTCTTTAATCGTCCAAGAGGACGTTCTCCTAATAATCCAGCGTAATTCTTTGGGATTTGCAAGATAATATGATCTGCTTTTTTATGCCACAATAAATGAGGTAAAATTCCTGCAACAGAAGCACTAAAAAGATGAGCAAGACGCATAGTTTCACCGAGAATACGTGCTTTATCAATTATATTTTGAGTTGCTAATTGAAAAATGGGAAGAGATTCTTTATCAACCAATAAACTCGTATTGCGAAAAAAAACAGAAAGCGCCGCATAAAGGCGCCCTTCATGAGAAATTCCTGGATAAGATCCTAAAGCTATTTGATTTGCTGCTTCATTGCCTCGATAATCTGGATGTATACGCCAACCAATATCCGCAAGAAGACAAGCGGCTTGACGATAACGGCATTCATTTTCAGTTTCTGAAATTCCAAAAACTTCAAAAGCATTCGTCGTAAAATCAATGAGTTCTTCTGCTTGTTTTGGTGAACGTGCCCGTAAAATAGCCATTTCTGTGCATGCTGCAATGAGAGGATCAGAAAGTCGAATCGCCTGCGGCAATCGTGAATAAAGAAAACCTTCACGAACGCCAGCACCAGAAAAGATTATCTTTTCAAACTCCATACACTGAATGAGTTCAATAAGAACTATTGCCCCATAAGATAAAAGTTTTCGACGGTTCTGAGAAACCGCTGCAATCCCTCTCATATTATCAATATTGCCACGCGCTACAAGACGTAAAAAGTTCTCCATTTCAACAGCATCAACTTCATAGCCATGCATAACAGGAAGCCGATAGTGTTTCATTGCCATATGGAGTTTTGCCAAATTACGCCATGTCCCCCCTACTGCATAAAAATAACGTGCTATACCTTTACGAGCACGAACAACAGACGATTTATAAAATTGCTCATGTACAATTTTTGTAGCTACAGCACTATCATTATTTGATATATACTGTAGCCTTAAACCACCCAATGGGAGCGTTATCCCTTCACCAACATCAGAATGATCAATATCAATCAGCTCAAGACTTCCACCACCAAGATCCCCAGAAATACCTTTTGGTTGATAAAAGGTAGACACAACTCCATAGGCTGAATACATAGCTTCTTCACTTCCTGAAAGAAGATATATTTTATTTTGCAAAATATCTTCAGCATGCTGAATAAATGCTACGCCATTCTGTGCATCTCGTGCTGCTGCTGTTGCTAAAGTATAGACCTCATCTGCCCCAATCTGTCGACAAAGCGTACGAAACCGTTTCAGTGTTTGCAACGCCATCTTCATCGATTTTCCTTCTAAAAATCCCGTTTTCGCCACACCATGACCGAGACCACAAAGAATCTTTTCATTAAATAAAACCGTTGGTGATCGAACAAGCCCCTCATAAATAACCAACCGAACAGAATTTGAGCCAATATCAATAACAGCAACAGGCTTACGCCCTTTTAACCGACCTTGAGCATCTCTATATGTCATTGGATTTTAGTCTTTATGTATTTCGGCTTGTTGCCGATGCAACGCAACCAAGCGCGAAACAGAAGACTCAAAAGACTCATTTTCCCCCGCAAAACTTGTATTGGCCATAAAATACTCCTGCGCATTAAATAGACTTTCACCTCTCTGCGGTGTAATACGTTTTGATGTTCCATCCTTAAGTATATCAAAGCTTTGTTGATTATCAATGATATTAGCTAACATAATCTGTAAAAGAATTTTTTGACGCACTATTTTATTAAAAACTGGAACCAATATTTCAATACGATAGTCCAAATTACGAGGCATCATATCAGCAGAGCCTAAGTAAACGAGTGCATTTTCATTAGGCAAATCTTGACCATTCCCAAAACAAAAAATGCGACTATGTTCAAGAAAACGCCCGACGATTGATTTTACACGAATATTATCCGAAATTCCTAGAATACCAGGACGTAAACAACATATCCCCCGCACAACCAAATCAATTTGCACCCCTGCTTGACTGGCACGATATAAAGCATCAATAATTTCAGGATCAACCAATGCATTAACTTTCATCCAAATAGCAGCAAATCTTCCCTGTTGTGCATGAACAATTTCTCCCTCAATATGCTCTAAGATACGACCACGCAATGTTAAGGGTGAAAAAGCAATCTTTATTGTTTCATTTGGACGCTCATATTGCGCAATATAATTGAACAATAACGCAACATCATGAGCAATAACATCATCCGTGGAAAAAAAAGAAAGATCGGTATAAGTTTTAGCGTTAATGGGATGGTAGTTTCCTGTTCCAAGATGAACATAAGAGCGAAGACGTTTTCCCTCACGTCTCACAACCAATGACATCTTAGCATGTGTTTTTAATGCAATAAAACCAAAAATAACTTGAACCCCAGCACATTCAAGATCCCGGGCCCAACGAATATTTGCTTCCTCATCAAAACGTGCTTTAAGTTCTACCAAAGCAGTCACAGACTTTCCCTGTTCAGCTGCTTCAATCAAAGCGCCAACAATTGGACTATCATTTGATGTACGATAAAGTGTTTGTTTTATTTCTACAACATCAGGATCGCAAGCAGCTTGACGTAAAAATTGGACAACAACATCAAATGTCTCATAGGGGTGATGAATCACAATATCATTTTCACGAATAGCTGCAAAACAATCCCCATGATGTTCACGAATACATTTCGGAACACGAGAAATATAAGGAATAAATTTGAGATCATCACGGGGAATAGAAACAATCTCTGATACCATATTAAGCGCCAAAAATCCATCAAGAACATTAATACAATGATCAGGAACAGCAAGACTATTCGCTATAAATTGGCGTAAACTCTCTGGCATTTTTGCGTCAAATTCAATTCGAATAACCTGTCCACGTCTCCGCCTTTTAAGAGCAGTTTCAAAAAAATGAACAAGATCTTCAGCTTCCTCTTCTACTTCAATATCACTATCTCGGATTATTCTAAATGTACCAATTCCTTTAATCTCATAGTTAGGAAATACATGTTTAATAAAAAGGCAAATAACATCTTCAGATGCGATAAAACGAAAATGATTACCTTCTTGAGGAAGAAGAATGAAACGCCTTAAAAGCATTGAAATAGACAACAACACTGTGTGTGAATTCTGATCAGCTTCTCCAGACAATTGAAGCCCAATAGAAAGCCCTAAATTAGGAATAAATGGAAAAGGATGAGTAGCATCAACAGGCAAAGGTTTTAAAACAGGAAAAATTGTCTCAAGAAAATATTTTTCAAGCCATGATTTTTCAATTTCTGAAAGATCATCAGAACAAATAATTTCAATATCATTCTTTTTTAATTCATCACGTAAAACATTCAATTCTCGTAGTTGGTGAGCCTGCAGCTTTGAAATCTCAGCGAGCACAATATCAAGTTGTTCCTGTGGAGTGTGCCCATCTGCACTGCACGCTGTAACGCGAGCACGAATTTGAGCTGCTAGTCCTGCAACACGAACCATAAAAAACTCATCAAGATTTGCAGCTGAAATAGAAAGAAATTGTAGACGTTCTAATAAAGGATGTTTCGAATTAGCTGCTTCCATCAAAACACGATTATTAAATTGTAGCCATGAAAACTCTCGATTAATAAACCGTACCGGATTTTTCATTGTTATATTTGATATAGAAATTTTATCTTTCACCCTCTTTTCCATATATTCTAACTAAGCTTCTTTTATATTTTCTAAAATCCTTGACGAAATATCTCACATAATATTTTATAATATGTTATCATCATAATAATACATCAATGCCCCATTTTTCTTGTCATGTTTCCATTTAATATTTTAAAATACTTGGAACGAGGTTCTATGCGCAAAGCGCTAAAAGTAAGACAACTATTCTGATTATAGCATAAAAGAGGAGTAGTTTGTCTTAAAAAGCATCTTGCATTATGATACGCTTTATTACAAACTCACACTTATAAAATAGAAGAGCCTTATCATAACTAATGAGACAATTTATTCTGGAGTTTGTACGCCATGGCTGATCACAATATTCCCCATTTTCAAAATGACCTTGGATATAAAACAATCGAAATTGGTGTGAAAGAGTTTATGTGTGTAGGCGCTACACAACCATTCGATCACCCTCATATTTTTATTGATATGGGCGCTGCTGATGAGAAAATTTGCCCTTACTGCTCAACCCTTTATCGTTATGTTCCCTCGTTATCGTACGATCAAACAAACCCAACAGGATGTTTATATCATCCAGACAAGCTATTATAATGTGTTCTAGGGCTTTCTTAAATAACTACTCTTTTAATTCTGCTTGTTTAATATGAAATCGTTTGTAGAACAATCACCCATCATCGTTGGAGGAGGAATCGCTGGTTTAAGCACCGCTTTAGCACTCGCTCATAAAGGAATTGCAAGCATCATTATTGAAAAGTGTAAAAAACTTGAAACGATAGGCGCTGGTATTCAACTGACACCAAATGCAACATCTATTCTTGCTCGCTGGGAACTTCTTAACAAACTCACTGAAGTTGCGACAATCCCACATTTTCTTGAGTTAAAAGATGGAATATCTTTAAAAATACGTCTACGTTCTCATCTTATCACTCTAACAGAAAAATACTGGAAAGCCCCTTATATGACGATTCACCGCGCGGCTTTACAAAAAATTTTATATAATGCAGTGATTGAAAATCCTTTGATCAAATACAAAGCAGGCGAAACGATTGTATCTTCTACCCAATCGGCAACCAACATTAAAATAACCACAATAAAAACAGATATAGCAACACAACAACAGCTTTATTCAACCCCTCTCCTGATCGGATGTGATGGCGTTTGGTCAACACTACGGCAACAATTTCCTTTTCATGAAAGAGCAAATTTTAGTGGTTTTATTGCTTGGCGAGCAACAACAGTACTTGATAATCTTCCTCAAGACTTTCGTTCTTCATTGCAAAATATGAAGACAATTACGGCTTGGATGGGGCCTCAAAATCATCTTGTTGTTTATCCCATTAAATCGTCAGAAAAAATTGTAAATTTTGTCGCTATTACACATGGGGATAATTCAAAAGAGGGATGGGCCTATAAAGGAGATAAAGAAAAACTTAAATCTCTTTTTAAAGCTTGGAATTCAAAAATCTTACAAATCTTTAATCATATTGATGAATGGAGATATTGGCCACTCTTTCAGATGAAACAAAATCGTTTTCTAGGCCTAGAGAGACAAGTGTTTGTTGGCGATTGTGCGCATGCAGCCTTACCTTTTGCAGCACAAGGTGCCGCTATGGCAATCGAAGATGCTGCTACATTAGCAGAAGTACTTTCATTGAAAAATCTTTCATTAATGAAAGCACTTTCGCTTTACGAAAAAACACGTACCACCCGTATTGCAGCAGTAAAAAAACGCGGAGATTTCAATAGATTAACCTATCATGCAACGGGGCCCATAGCAATTGCACGTAATCTCATGATGAAAATTCGTACACCAGAGAGTATTATGTCAGATCTCAATTGGCTTTATATGTATGATGCGATGAATTCTATAAAAAATCGTGATAAAAACTTATAAAATTCTTCCCGTACTTTGAATATTATGAAAGAAAGAGATTTTTTGATTCTATGACACTAAAAAAATATCATAATTTACTCAAATAAAAGCAATATTTTTCTAAACCTACAATCCGATTTTAAAAGCTCAATTTTTAACTCTCCTAAAAGCAAAAACACCACTCAAAATCAGCTCCCATCTTTAATCTTTCTTTAACTCAACTCTACATCAACAACACCCTGAATTAATTTCATAGCATTTGCGACATGTGAATTTACCTTATATCGCTTAGGAAGCGCAATTTCAACTTCTCGCAATCCATCCTCTTGAATTAAAATAAGTCCAACCTCTCCATTTCCCCCAAGATTTAAATTTTGTTCAATTTGTGGAAGCATATCAACTGTTTTTATAAAAAGACGCATCATTTTATGCTGCTGTAACGCTTCTTTTTCCAAAGACTGAATTGTCTCAATTCGCAAACTAACTCCTTCAGAGCGATTTTCTGCGCTCACCGTAATAATAAAAGATTTTCCGGGTTCTAGCATCTCTTCATAATCCGAGAGTGCCTCAGAAAAGAGAACTGCTTCATATTGTCCACTTGTATCAGAAAAATGAATAATTCCCATTTTTTTACCAGATTTTGTTTTGCGCACGTTTTTTGCCACAACAGTTCCAGCAAGCCGTGCAGCCGTTGCTCCCCCTTTAACGGCATTGGAAAAATTACCCCAAGTCTGAACGCGTTTTTTAGCGAGAATGGCTTGATACTCATCCAATGGATGAGCTGAAAAGTAAAAACCTATAGCTTGAAATTCTCGATAAAGTTTTTCAGCCAACAACCAAGGGGTCGTTTGCGATAAAATCAAGGGCTCTTTTAATCCGCCTGCCATTCCAAATATGTCAACCTGCCCGCTAGAATTGTCATCGAGAATACGAAGCGCTCGCGCATGAAGGGTTCCAAGATTCGCTAATAAAACTTCGCGTGCAATGTTAAAACAATCAAAAGCGCCAGCACAAACTAAACTTTCCATCGCACGCTTATTAACAATACGAGGATCAACACGCGCACAAAAATCTTCCAAATCCTTAAAAATCTCATTTCCACGACAAGTGACAATATGATCTACAACCGTTTCTCCCACACCTTTAATGGCCGCAAGAGAATAATAAATACAGTTATCACCAACCTCAAAAATACGATGAGATGTTTGTATAGAAGGTGCAATAACTTCAATACCCAGCCTTAACGCTTCACGCCGAAAATCATTGAGCTTATCGGTATTCGTCATATCATACGTCATTGAAGCAGCTAAAAACTCAACGGGATAATTGGCTTTCATATACGCTGTTTGATAAGAAACAATCGCATAAGCAGCAGCGTGTGATTTATTAAAACCGTAATCGGCAAATTTTGCTAAAAGATCAAATATAATATCAGCTTGCTCTTTATCAACACCACCAGCAACAGCACCATTGACAAAACGCGTACGCTGTTTTTGCATTTCTGCATGAATTTTTTTCCCCATAGCGCGCCGTAATAAATCAGCTTCTCCAAGCGAGTAACCAGCCAGCACCTGAGCAATCTGCATCACCTGTTCTTGATAGACTATAACACCTTGTGTTTCTTTAATCAGATGATCTATTTTAGGATGAATAGAAGCTATCTCCTCTTCCCCGTGTTTACGTGCATTATAGGTTGGTATATTCTCCATTGGACCAGGACGATAAAGCGCAACCAGCGCAATAATATCTTCAATACGGTCTGGCTTCATTCCAATCAGCGCCTTGCGCATACCAGAACTTTCCACCTGAAACACACCAACCGTTTCACCACATGCCATTATAGCGTAGGTTGCTTCATCATTTAGAGGGATATTTGACAAATCTATTTTGATCTTCTTTCTGGCAACAAAATCAACAGCCATTTTCAAAACAGTCAGTGTTTTTAGTCCAAGAAAATCAAATTTTACCAACCCTGCCTGTTCTACATATTTCATGTTAAATTGTGTAACAGGCATATCAGAACGAGGATCACGATACATCGGGACAAGCTCCCAAAGCGGCCGATCTCCGATAACAATCCCAGCAGCATGCGTTGAAGCGTGACGATAAAGCCCTTCCAACTGAAGTGCTATATCTAATGCGCGTCCAATGACGGGATCTTTTTTCTTTTCCTCTTCAAATTTAGGTTCATCCTTAATAGCATCCGCTAATTCTACCTGACTTCCTGGGGTGGCAGGAATTAATTTTGTAAGATAATCCACCTGACGATAAGGAACTTCTAAAACACGCCCCACATCACGCAAAACTGCACGTGCCTGTAACTTACCAAAGGTAATAATTTGAGCAACTTGATCACGTCCATATTTTTTTTGAACATATTGAATAACTTCTTCACGCCGCTCTTGACAAAAATCGATATCAAAATCTGGCATCGAAACACGATCTGGATTGAGAAAACGTTCAAAAAGAAGGGAAAAACGCAATGGATCAACATCGGTAATCGTTAATGCATAAGCAACAAGTGAACCAGCACCAGATCCCCGCCCTGGACCAACAGGAATATCATGAATCTTCGCCCATTTTATGAAATCTGAAACGATAAGAAAATATCCAGAAAATTGCATACGCGTAATAACTGAAATCTCATAATCTAATCGCTGCTCATAATCTGCAATCGTATACCCTTCAGCCAATCCAATTGTTTCAAGGCGCATCTTCAAACCAGCTTTAGCTTGATTTAACAATTCACTATCTTCTGCTTCTAAAGTATTTTCTGAATTAGAAGATTGTTCTATAAAACGAGGCAATATCGGTTTTCGAAGAGGCGTGGCAATATGACAACGCAATGCAATTTCAACACTATTTTCTAAAGCTTCTGGAAGATCAAAAAACAGCGCAACCATTTCATCTTGTGACTTCAAGTAATGATCTGGCGTCACTCGCTTGCGATCTGGATTAGAGACGATTTGTCCTTCTGAAACAGCCATCAATGCATCATGCGCTTCATACCCCTCTCTCTTCAGAAAAAAGGCTTCATTCGTTGCAACAAGAGGAATTTCATGTGCATAAGCCAATTCAATAAGGTCTGCTTCTACTCTTCGGTCATAAGAGCCATGTCGCTGTAATTCCACATAAAGACGATCAGAAAAAATTTTTTTTAAATAAATTAAGCGCTCAACAGCGCGTTCTTTTTTTTCTTCTAACAAAGAACGATTAATAGGTCCTCCCTTTCCACCCGTTAAAGCGATTATACCTTCACTGTGTTCTGACAACCAATCAGCTTTAATATGAGGAGGATCAGTATCACATTTATCAAGATAAGCACGGCTTACAAGACGAACCAAATGAGCATAACCGGTTTCGCTAGAAGCGAACAGAACAATAGAGCAGAAATCAGAAGCATTACGTCCTTTAACCAAATGTGAATGATCATTTTCATCACAAAAATCAACGGTAAGCTGACAACCAATAATGGGTTGAACCCCATGAGAAAGACAATACTGCGAAAACTCCAAAGCACCAAATAAATTATTGGTATCGGTAATAGCAACCGCTGGAGCATGATCTACAATCGTCTGTTGAATAATTTGTGGGATTTTTAAAGCTCCTTCGAGCAAGGAATAAGCTGAATGCACTCTCAAATGAATAAAGCGAGGAAGAGAATTTTTGTACTCTTGCATTTTATTTTTATCTTTAACCACTCTCACAATTTCCTACTATAAACTAAATGCCAAACAGCCCCCTTAAAGAAAAAAATTCAGGCTAGCATAACTTTAAAGCTATAAATTTTATCATCCCACATAGAAAAAATGCCCTAATTTTATTGATATTTATAAGAGAGTTCTATCAAGAAAGTACCTCTATTCACAGCAAATAAATACCTAAAATAAAAAGAAGCAAAATATGCCATAAGCACTTTCATTTTTTTATTTTATTTCTCTTTTAAAGATAATTTCTCTTTTTACAACGCAATGTGTAAATAAAATATCATCTTCTTTAATGACTTTATCCCCAAAAAGCTCTTCTAAAGGTCTAGAAAAAACAAAAAGAGCAGGTTAAATTTTCTCATGCCTCCAAGTCTTCTTGCCCCTCTTTTCAACTCTATTCGAACCCTTTCTGGTATTACACCTAAAGTCTATGGCTTACTGACCAAACTCTTAAATGTTAATCCTACACAACGGGAAGCAACCCTTATTGATCTCCTTCAATTAATGCCCCATTCCGTTATAGACCGCAGAATGCGTCCCAGCATTGCTTGTGCAAAAGAAGGAGATACTATTACACTTGAAATTGTCATCGATAAACATCAACCACCCCCACGTGGTCATAACCGAATTCCCTATCGTGTTATTGCGCATGATCAAACAGGAAAAATAAATTTAGTCTTTTTTCATGCTCAACCTCTTTGGCTAAAAAAACAACTTCCCGAAGGAAAAAAAGTCATTATATCAGGAAAAGTTGAATGGTTTAATGGACAGCTTTCAATGGCGCATCCAGACTATATTGCCCCAAGCGAACAATCAAATCAGATACCTCTCATCGAACCGATTTATCCATCTACTGCAGGACTAGCGGCCAAGACACTAAGACGCGCCATACAAAACGCTCTTGATTTTATTCCTCTTCTACCGGAATGGATAGATGAAAATGTAAAAAAGCAGCAAAATTTTCCTTCTTTTTCTGTTGCTTTACGCCGCATCCATGCGCCCATTATCCCCGATGATCTATCCTTAGAAAGTACAGCACGCAAACGCCTTGCCTATGATGAATTGTTTGCTTGTCAATTGGCGCTAGGACTCGTGCGTTTGAAAACTAAATCTCTTGTTGGCACTTCTCGACCAGCAACAGGAATTTATACTAACAAATTGCTCAATATCCTCCCCTTTCAACTCACAACCGGACAAAAAAAAGCAGTAGAAGATATCGCAAATGATCTTGCTTCACCAGAACCGATGCTAAGACTACTCCAAGGTGATGTAGGCGCAGGAAAAACTGTCGTTGCATTAATGGCAATGGCACAAATTGCTGAAAATTCAGGACAATCAGCTTTAATGGCACCAACCGAAGTGCTTGCCAGGCAACATTTTGCCACTATTGCCCCTCTTGCCGAAAAAATCGGATTACAAACAACGCTTTTAACAGGACGAGAAAAAGGAAAATTGCGGACAAATATCTTAAATGATATTCTGTCAGGTCAAGTTTCTATTGTTATCGGAACTCATGCTCTCATACAAAACAGCGTTACTTATAATAATCTCGCTTTAACCATTATCGATGAACAACACCGTTTTGGTGTCCATCAACGTATCGCTCTTACAGAAAAAGGCAATAAAGCTGATATGCTGGTTATGACCGCCACGCCCATTCCGCGCACACTTGTCTTAACAGCTTTTGGTGATATGGATGTCTCTAAAATTACAGAAAAACCAATTGGGCGACAACCCATTACAACAGCAACCCTTTCTTTAAAACGTCTTCATGAACTTATAGAGCGAATCGCATTTGCATTAGAAAAAGGAGAAAAGCTCTATTGGATTTGTCCTTTAGTGGAGGAATCGACAGCTCTTGATCTCACTTCAATTGAAAACCGCTTTGTATTTCTTTATGAGCGCTTTGGAGCACACGTTGGTATGATCCATGGAAAAATGTCTACAGCAGAAAAAGAAGCCGCTATGGCATCTTTTAAATGTGGAAATACACGTATTTTAGTTGCAACCACCGTCATTGAAGTGGGAGTAGATATTCCAGATGCTTCGATCATTATCATCGAACACGCGGAACATTTTGGTCTTTCTCAATTGCACCAATTACGTGGACGTGTAGGACGAGGCGATAAAAAATCTTCCTGCATTTTGCTCTATAAAGATCCACTGACTAAAACAGCAGCAACACGCCTTAATATTATCCGCAATACAGAAGATGGTTTTGAAATCGCTGAAGAAGATTGGCGCCTACGAGGCGAAGGAGAGCTTTTAGGTACAAAACAATCAGGAGTCCCTGAATTTCATATAGCAAACCTTGCAATTCATAGCGATCTTTTGTCAATGGCAAGAAAAGATGCTCATTTATTTTTACAACGCGATCCTCATCTTTCTTCTGAGCAAGGACAAGCTTTACGATTGCTACTTTATCTTTTCGGACACAATGACGCTACACGCCTCTTACGAGCAGGATAACAAAGACCCTCTAATAAAAAACTTAACTATCTCTCTGCTCAAATATGGTTTTTTCTCTTAGAATTACCCATAAATGATCTACGCAGTCTCTTACCATCTTTATGCTTCATGAACGAATAATAAATCAACAGCACTATCTTCTCTCTCAATCTGAATTATTCTTGTATTAAAACAGTAGAAGCAATATTGCGTCTTTTTTTACTATTATATTCACATAACTGATCTCTTTTTGATAGGTAAGAAGATATTTTTTGTTTTATTGTAAAGATTGAGAAAGAAAAAACTTTCTTCAGTATTCTCGTTCAACAGAGAAAAATGAAAAAATAAATTTCATTATAAATCAATTTCTTACATTTGATTATTCTCCAAAATATTCAGAAATATACTTTTATTCAACCGTAACTGATTTTGCTAAATTACGGGGTTGATCAACATCTGTTCCTAATAAAACAGCCGTATGATAAGCAATTAACTGAATGGGGAGAGCATAAATAATAGGAGCAATAAATTCTGAAACATCTGGCAAAGTAATCGTTGATAAAGTCTTAAGACACGCTACCTCTGCTCCTTTTTTATCGGTTATTAAAATAATACGACCATTGCGCGCTACTACTTCTTGCATATTAGAAAAAGTCTTTTCAAACCATCGATCATAAGGCGCCACAACAATAACGGGTATTGTCTCATCTACCAACGCAATTGGTCCATGCTTCAACTCACCCGCCGCATAACCTTCAGCATGAATATAAGAAAGCTCTTTCAATTTAAGGGCTCCCTCCAAAGCAATCGGATAAGAAGTTCCACGTCCTAAATAAAGAACACTTTTTGCATTCACCAAATCACGACAAATAGATTCAACTTTGCCTTCTAATTTTAAGACCTCATTTAAAATACGAGGAACTTCTGCCAACTGCTGAACCAATTGCTGTTCCATTTGAACTGTAAGATAACCACGTTGTTTAGCAGCACTAAGAGCAAGTGAAGCAAGCGTTGCCAATTGACAGGTAAAGGCTTTTGTTGAAGCAACACCAATTTCTGGTCCGGCAAGTGTTGGGAGAATAAAATCAGCCTCCCTTGCCATTGTTGATTGTTCAACATTCACAATTGTTGCTGTTTTTATACCCCGTTCACGACAATAACGCAAAGAAGCCAATGTATCCGCTGTTTCACCAGATTGAGAAACAAACAATGATAACGCATCAGACGTTATAGGAGGTTCGCGGTAACGAAATTCCGAAGCGACATCATTATCAACACTTAAAGCGGCAAATTTTTCAAACCAATAGCGCGCAACTAAGGTTGAGTAATAAGCCGTTCCACAACTCGCAAAAAGAAGCCGATGAATATTTTTCCAATCAATCAAATTCTCAAGTGGTCGAACTGCATAATTCCCAAGATCAAGATAATGCGCCAAATTATGAGAAATCACTTCAGGTTGTTCAAACATTTCCTTGTGCATAAAATGACGATGATTACCCTTAGAGATCAATAAAGCCCCTTCAAGTAATGGTGTCACAGGACGTTTTATCAGTTGGTTGTTGGCATCGTAAATTGTGACACCCTCCCGTGTGATAACAGCCCAATCCCCATCTTCCATATAGCTAATATGATCAACGAATGGCGCTAAAGCAATGGCATCTGATCCCACAAAAAATTCATCTTTTCCATAACCGATTGCCAGCGGTGGACCAGAACAAGCCGCAATCATAAGATTATCTTCACCTTCAAAAATAAGAGCAATAGCAAAAGCCCCCTGCAACCGTTTCCAACTTGTACGCATGGCTTCTTGCGGAGAAAGACCACTTTTTAATGCACGCGTTATTAAATGTGCAATAACTTCTGTATCTGTCTCTGTTTCAAAGATATAACCATCCTCAATGAGTTCCTTTCGTAATTCTATAAAATTTTCAATAATACCATTATGAACAACTGCAAGCTTTTTAGTTACATGGGGATGCGCATTGCGTTCAACAGCAATTCCATGCGTAGCCCAACGGGTATGGCCAATCCCTAAACTTCCCTCCAGAGGTATTTTTTTTAATTTTTCTTCTAAACGAACAAGTTTTCCTTCAGCACGTACACGATAAAGATGCCCATTATGGACTGTCGCCACCCCAGATGAATCATACCCTCTATATTCAAGACGTTTTAAACCCTCAACCAAAGAAGACGTAACACACCTCTTTCCAAGAATTCCAATAATTCCACACATTAAAAAGCTCCAACCCACATCTTAAGATTTAAATCTTATAAAACAATCCAACAACCTTTATTTAAAACTGTAAATAATAAAATAATTCAAACATGGAGTACGGCAATCTTTAAAAATAAATCGCCTCTCCATCGTTCGATCAGCACTAAACAAAGAAATAGACTGAAAATGATCATTTTTTTTGTTTGTTTTCTGACAATTTTTTCTCTAACAAGCGCGCACGAAATTTTGTCGCATAGCCCTCTTTTATAACCTGTCGTGCACGCCCAAAAGCCATACTGTTCATAGGAATATTTTCAGTAATAACACTTCCTGAAGCAACATAAGAACCATCCCCTATCACCAATGGAGAAACAAGCGCCGTATTAGACCCAACAAAAGCATGATCACCAATCATCGTTTTATATTTGTTAAATCCATCATAATTGCAAGTAATCGTACCGGCTCCAATATTGGTATGTGCACCAATTTCGGCATCACCAATATAACTCAAATGATTAATTTTAGAAGCTTCTCCTACCTTAGCTTGTTTAACTTCACAAAAATTTCCAACCTTTACAGCCTTCGCCAACTCTGTTCCAGGACGCAAACGTGCATAGGGACCAATCTGTGCATCTCTACCAACCACAGCACCTTCGAGATAACTAAATGCATGAATAACCGCACCAGAGTGTATTTTTACGCCTAACCCAAAATAAACATTTGGCTCTATCACTACGCCTGGTTCAATTTCTGTATCATAAGAAAAATAGACTGTTTCTGGTTTTAAGAGTGTAACACCTGATAACATTAAATCGTATGCTTTACGTTTCTGCCATAAAGAATCAGCCCTCGATAGCTCAAAACAATTATTAATTCCTACAATATCTTCAAAAGGAACTTCAACAACGCGTACATCTAATCCTTCACGTGTTGCAAGAGAAGCAACATCTGTTAAGTAATATTCTTTTTTTATATTGTTATTATCAACCTTCTCTAAAAGAGAAAGCGCATGTTTTCCGCGCATAGCGAGTATTCCACCATTACAAAAAGAAATCTTTTTTTCTCTATCGCTAGCGTCTTTTTCTTCTACAATTGCGATCAATTTACCATTTTTCTCGAGAAGACGCCCATAACCTGTTGGGTTTTGGGTATGAAAACCTGCAAAAACAACATCTGCTCCATCAACAAGCTGTGCACGCATTTGGTGCAATGAATCTTGCTGAATGAGAGGCGTATCCCCAAAAACAATGAGAACATCATCCACTTCCTTTTGCAAAGCTAAACGAGCAGACAAAACAGCATGGGCAGTTCCTAAACGCTCTTTTTGTTCAAAAATCATTACATCTTTTACAAATGACTGAACAACGTGCGTAACCTCCTTAGCACCACATCCCACAACAACGGCTAATTGCGAAGAGCCAGCCAATTCTATTTGTTTTAAAACATGGCATATAAGAGGCAATCCAGCAATTTTATGAAGTACCTTAGGCAGAGGCGATTTCATGCGCGTCCCCTCACCTGCAGCAAGAACAATAGAAAGACAACTTCTAACCATAAAAACACATAAGACTAACGAGAAAATCCAAAAAAAATCATAATATTGTGCCAACGAATATCTTCAATATAACTCAACGAAGGATAATGTTCTAAAAGCCAAAATGAAATATCCTGCATAGAACCTGTTAAAAACAAAATCCCTGTAAGAAGAAGAAAAATACCAATAATTTTTTCAACTTTTCCTAAATGAATACGAAAAGCGCCTAAAAATCGCATAAAACTGCTCGAAAATAAAGCTGCCAACACAAAAGGGACAGCAAGACCTAATGCATAAACTGCTAAGAGAATAGCTCCCTCGCCCACCGTCTCTTTTGTTCCAGCAAGCGTTATAATAGGCCCTAAAATGGGGCCAATACACGGTGTCCAACCAAAGGCAAAAGCTAAACCAATAATATACGCGCCTAAAGGACCAGCAGGTGTTTTATGGGTCTGAAAACGCGCTTCACGAAATAAAAAAGCGATCTTGAAAATCCCCAAAAAATTTAAACCAAAAATAATAATGACAATTCCAGCAGCAAGTGCAAACCAATCACGATAATAACCGATGAATTTCCCAATTGTGCTAGCACTGGCACCTAAAGCAACAAAAACAGTCGTAAACCCAAGAACAAAAGCAATAACAGAAGACAATAAAGTCCACCGTATAAAGACTTTCTCATCACGATTTTCTGAACGAAAATCATCAATACCAATCCCTGCCATATAACACAAATAGGGAGGAACTAACGGCAAAACGCATGGTGACAAAAAAGAGAGTGCCCCAGCAAAAAACACACCAACTGTTGAAACTTCAATCAAAATTCATACCCCATCTCTCATCATAGTTTACCCCCATGAACAACGATCAATCCACATCTTCATCAATTCGTTGCATATTTTGTTCATTCGCCACCACACTTATATCTTCATCATGACCAGAAACGACTGAAAAAACTTTTTGATAAATTTTATCTTTATTTTTAGCAATTGCAATATACTCTCCCTCCGCTAACACGAGTGAAACATACGCACCAACTGTTTCATAAACGATATCACCAGAATCATTGGCAAGAGACCAACTTGTATCTGCAAGTGCTTCTCCTCCTTCTTGTCGGACCAGCTTTAAGACAATTTGAGCGGCCTGATGTTCAAGAGTAACTTCTGTTATTTTACCAGCATCCACTTGAATATCCGAACGAGCCGTCGCATTAATAGAACCATAATGGGAAGCAACATGGTAGCGGCCAGCTTTTAAACGCACAACTGAGTGGGGTTTAACATTTGATATAATCACTCCCGTATCATCATTTTCTTTTTCATCCTCATAAATGGTAAAACGGAGTTCCTTTTCATTCATTACGCCATTGAGCAGTGTTGCATTTAAAATAACACCACCAGCCTCAAGATTAAAGTTTTTTACAAGACTTTGCCCATTTTCTAAACGAATATGGCGCACAGCACTCGTGTGACCAAATGAGACATGAACAAGATAATTTCCTGGTTCGAGATTAAAACGTGCACTTCCCCCCTTATAGGTTGCCACTAATGGTAATTTATTATCAATCCCTAGAATAGGGGCATAAACCCGCCAGACAAGCCCTTTTTCAATATCCGGATGACTATTTGTTAATCGAGCATTCAAAATGAGTTGTGTTTGAGATGCTAAGTTTTCATTTTCCTGCTCTTGAGTCTTTACAATAAAACTCCTTGATTGTCTCTGCTGCTGATCTTGCCCTTCTCCTGCTTCAGAAAAAGCACAGTGACTCCAAGTCAATAAAGCAAGCACCACGCACAACCATACACATCGGTGCACTATTTTTATAAGAATACCCATTTTTGCATTGTTGACCAACATGATCTTTTTTTCAAGAAACAATATCACACAGCCATCATTTTAAATTGAGAAACTTACACCACAACCACATGATGAAACAGCATTGGGATTGTGGACTTGAAAAGACTGCCCCATAAGATCATCAACAAAATCAATCTCAGCTCCTTCCATAAAAGGAAGTGATAGTAAATCAATAAACACAACTGCCCCGTCTTTTTTGAGAACGAGGTCATCTTCACACATTTCAGAAACCAAGTCATATTTATAAGAAAAACCAGAACACCCACCACCTTCAACAGAAATACGTAATGCTATTTTATCGGGTTCACGCAAAAGTATCTGTGCAATTTTTTTGGCAGCAACATCTGAAATTTTCACATGCATTTTATATATCCTTGCATTAAACCATCAAGAAAGAGTATCCTACACTCAAAGAGCAGTTTATTTGTCATAAACCACTCTCAATTTTAAGATGATAATAGACAGCTTGCAATGGATATAGGAAATATCGACTTCAATTACCAATCTCGAGCAGTATACAGTGCTCATCCACAAACAAGCCGTGGTCGATTATACCATGAAACGATGAGCACCACACGCTCACCTTTTCAACGAGATAGAGATCGTATTATCCATTCTAATGCATTTCGACGTCTTAAACATAAAACGCAAGTGTTTATTGCTGATGAAAGCGATCATTATCGTACTCGCCTAACCCATTCCATAGAGGTTTCTCAAATTGCAAGAACATTAGCCCGTGCCCTGTGTCTTGATGAAGACCTTGCCGAAGCCATTGCCCTTGTTCACGACTTTGGACACACACCCTTTGGCCATGCTGGAGAAGATGCTCTTAATGAAGCCATGGTATATTATGGCGGCTTTGATCATAATGCACAAGCATTACGCATTGTAACAAAACTAGAACAGCGCTATGCAAATTTTGATGGACTTAACCTTACATGGGAAACCCTCGAAGGACTTGTAAAGCACAATGGTCCCCTTTTAGGGCCTTACGCGAAGAATAAGGAGGTTCCTATCGATATTTTACAATACAATGTAAAGCAAGATCTTGCACTCGATTGTTTTGCAGGATTAGAAGCGCAATGTGCTGCTATTGCAGATGATATCGCATACAATGCGCATGATATTGATGATGGTCTACGTTCGCAATTTTTAACACTCGATCAATTTGAACATGTTTCACTAACAGCAGCAATATTAAAAGATATAACAGATGAGCATCCCCACCTCGACCAAACGCGTCGCGGTTACACACTTGTACGAAGACAAATAACAACCATGGTTGAAGATGTTATCAAACAGTCACAAAAAAATTTAGCACGCATCAAACCAACAAGCATAAACGATATTCACCAAGCAAAACAAACCATTGTTACCTTTTCACCGACAATGACCGTTTATGAAAAAGAACTAAAAAACTTTTTATTTAAAAATCTTTACTACCATGAACAGGTTCTTAGTCGTCGCAATGCAGCAAAATGCATTGTACAAAAATTATTCAATTGTTATTATGAAAATCCAAATACAATGCCTGAAAGTTGGCAGAGCAAAGCAGTGCACTTAAAAAATCAAGAGTTAGCACGTTTGATTGCTGACTTTCTTTCAGGCATGACGGATCACTACGCTCTACGTGAATATCAGCGTTTATTTGACCATACAGATAATTTCGTTTAATGGCTTTTGGCATCATCATGGAAGCTAAATATGAATATCTTTAAAAACTTCGAAAAAAAAATTAAGAGATCAATTGAATTATCTGATATAAAAGGAAAAAATGGAGAAGATCTAGATTTATCAAAAATCACTGTTGATCCTCCGCGTGATTCCTCCCATGGTCATTTATCAACCAATGCTGCTATGGTGCTTGCAAAATCTATTGGAATCAATCCACGTGCACTTGCAGATAAAATCATAGAACTTCTTAAAAATGATTCCTCTATCGAAAATATAGATGTTGCCGGTCCTGGTTTTATAAACATAAAGCTTACAAAATTATTTTGGCAAGATGCTATAAAATCTATGCTTGAATTAGGCACTTCTTATGGTCGTATTCCAATGGGACAAGGAAAATGCGTCAATGTTGAATATGTCTCAGCAAATCCGACAGGACCAATGCATGTAGGACATTGCCGCGGAGCGGTTGTTGGGGATGTTCTCTCCAATTTGCTACAATTTACGGGCTATAACATTACAAAAGAGTATTATATCAATGATGCGGGTCAACAAATCGAAGTCCTCGCCCATTCGGTACTATTGCGCTATCGTGAAGCTCTTGGGCAAAAAATTAATGAAATTCCAGAAGGACTCTATCCTGGAGAATACTTGATACCATTGGGTCAATCGCTTGCTCAAGAGTTTGGTGACCAACTCCTCACAATGGATAAAGATGAAGCCTTATCTCTTGTGAAAGAACGTGCAATTCATGCAATGATGTCCATGATTCGCGAAGATTTGGCTGCTCTTAATATTTATCATGATATCTTTTTCTCTGAGCGAATGCTTTATGCAGATAATGCACGCGCCATTCGTAACACTATCAACGACCTCACTTTAAATGGTTATATCTACAAAGGAAAACTCCCCCCTCCCAAAGGACAAAACACAGAAGACTGGGAACCAAGCGAACAAACTTTGTTCCGTTCAACAAATGTCGGTGATGACCAAGACCGTGTTTTAGTCAAATCTGACGGTTCTTACACTTATTTTGCTGCTGATGTTGCTTATTTTCGGGATAAATTTAATCGTCATTTTGATGAAATGATTTATATTTTAGGCGCAGACCATGCTGGCTATGTAAAACGACTAGAGGCAATGGCAAAAGCGATTTCTGGTGATAAAGCCAAATTAAGTGTTTTCTTATGTCAATTGGTAAAACTCTTTCGCAACGGTCAACCTGTCCGCATGTCAAAAAGAGCAGGATCATTTGTCACTCTACGGGATGTTGTCGAAGAAGTTGGTCGTGATCCTGTGCGTTTTATGATGTTATACCGTAAGTGTGAAGCGCCTCTTGATTTTGATTTTGCAAAAGTAACAGAACAATCAAAAGATAACCCCATCTTTTATGTACAATATGCAAGTGCACGTTGTCACTCAGTCTTTCGTCAAGCACGAGAAGCGCTTCATATTGAAAGCTTTTCAAATGATACATTGATTGCCTATCTTCATCGATTAACAGATGACCATGAAATATTGTTAATACGCAAACTTTCTGAATATCCACGTATCATTGAACAGGCCGTAGTTCATAAGGAACCGCATCGATTAGCGTTTTATCTTTATGACCTTGCCTCCAGCTTTCACACCCATTGGAATAAAGGGAGTGAAAATCTCAATTTACGCTTTATTCAACCCGATGATAAAGAGTTATCCTTTGCAAGATTAGGATTGATACAAGCTGTTATCAATATTTTATCATCAGGGCTTACCATCATAGGAGTTGAGGCCCCCATAGAAATGCGTTGAAAAAGTTCTATAAATACATACAATAGGTACTCTATTGATAAACTTTTTCATGTATCCTTGCATGAAAGGGGGAAAATTTATAATTTTAATATAACAAATCAAAATCAACCATTGATTGCACGTAAGTGCAAACTATCATGTGAGAAAAGCTATGAGCGATAACGATCGCAAAAATCTACACGAAACAAAACACGATCATGAACACCATGATCCTTTAGAAAGGCTTACGCGCATTTTTAATCCGCACAAACAAAGCGGAAACCAAAATGAGCAATCTTCTTTAAAAACAGATCGATCAACATCTCACCCCGAAATATCATCCCATGATGATGATTTTGATTTGTCCTTTCTAGAAGAGGAACTTGAAAATAATTTAGCACATGACTTACCGTTTGATGATCAAAAAAAACAATGGGGCTTGCATGCAACCAGCAACGCAAAAGCCTCAGATATTGCACAAGCTGCTTCTTTCAACCATTCAAAACAAAATAATTTATCTGAAGAGAAATATTCTTCATCTAGCAGTCATGATGAAGAACAAATTTTAGATGCGCTTTCTCCATTACCAATCCCCAAAAATCAATCACATCAACAGAAAACAACAGCAACCAGTGCTGATCCTTTTCTTGAAAAAAGTAATCTTATGTCACAATCAGAATCAGAAAATTTCTTTTTTGATAAATCTGAAAGGCGTGAAAATAAGAGAGAGACACCAGAAGATGTTGAACAAACCAATCGTTTTTCACAAATAAATTCACAACAACCCGAGGCTACGAATATACAAAAAACTTATGATGACAATCAAAACCTCTATGACACTCCTATAAACCATCCCTATAAAATTTCAGCTGATCAAGAAAATTGGATTAAAAAAGATTATCCTGATTCCTCCTCTTCTACAGAGGAAAATGAGTTTTTCTCATCTTCTAATCTTGTGTCAGAAAGACAAAACACTACAAGAAATCAAACAACAAGTACCTTCTCCTCACCTTTAGATTCTCCGCCAGTTGATAGACAATCTTATTTAAAGGGAGCTTCACAAGAAGATCATACAACCAATTATCCCCATTTTTTTGGAGAAAACCCCTCACAACAAGAAACTTATAGCGAAAAAGTTCCGATATATGATGAGGCTCGAGCCCAATACATCAATAACGCCGAAGGTGCGTCCAACCAAAATAGAGAAATTTCATATAATGAAAATAATTTAGATGAGTTTCTTTCCTCATCCCCCTCTTTAAATACAAAACAAACGGATGGCTTTTTTACCCATAACTATACGCACAGAGATACTCCCCCTCCCAATGTTGATACTTATAAATTTTCAGAGGAAATCGTAGAAAAAACTGGTCCTATTATGGTTCCAGAAGTCCCGTATGAAGCGCCAGAATATGATGTGCCAACTAATGGTGGTTTAGAAGAAGAATTTGCTAATGTACTCAATGTAGGGAATGTCCCAACGGATAATTTTTCTCAAAAACAACAGAAAAATGAGGTTTTTAGTGAAGTTTTTCATCAGTCTATGCAAAATTCAAAAGAAGATGTTTATATAAACTCTAAAGAACAAAATTCCGACTATTTTTCTTCTGCCAATATGGAATATAATTTTCCCTCTTTTAGCGAGAATTCATCATACACAAGCTCAGATGAGGTTCCCACGCATCCATCAGCTCCTCCTCCCTTAAAAAGTTTTATTTTTGGTAAAACTTTCATTAAAGGTTTTTTTATACTTATTTTAATAGGAATTGGGTTTGCTGGTTATTCTCACTTTTTTATGTCATCACAAAAAAATGAAGAAACAGCTATTATTCAAGCTGATAATACGCCTTTTAAATTCAAATCGGAAACAACTGAAACAAAAAATGATATCGCACATAATTTAGATATCTATAAACAAACAACTGAACAAAATGAAAAACAAGAAAATGCGCAACAATTTCTCATTGATAACTCTGAACAACCTGAAAATTTAGAGAAGTTAAATCCAGAAGCATCTTCAAATTTTTCATCATCTTCTTCAAATGAATCTGATGTTGAAGACTCCGTTACAGAAGCTGTCAATCATACTATTCCCACACGAGAAGTACAAACTGTTATTGTAAATCAAGATGGTACAGTAACACTCGCTCCCGCGCATCAAACAGAGAGCAAATCTGCCGCTCAATCTGAAGAAACCATTACTCAAACTCCTGATGAGCTTCAAGATCCGTCCCTCGTTTCATCGCATGATTCCGATAGAAACGATCAAGAAAGTGATCATGATCTCAACAATAATATTGATAAAATAATAGCTGAAAATACTTCTAGCTCAAATATTGAAGGAAAATTTATCCCAATTCCTTCTCATGCAGAGAGAAATGCACAAGTCGAAACAGAGACTGCATCTCGCCCCACCTCATCAAACAGAGTTGCACCACAAAATTCAGAAAGTTATTATGTACAACTTGCATCTCAACCAACGCATGAGCTGGCTAGAGATTCTTTAAAAAATATGAAATCTAAATTTGGGTTCCTTATCGGTGCCCGTCCTTTAAATATTCAACCGGCTTTTATACCAGAAAAAGGTACCTATTACCGTGTTCGTATCCAAACACATAACCGTAATGAAGCCGTAACCCTTTGTGAAAGTATTAAAAATTCCGGTGGAAGTTGCTTCATCACACGCTAAACCAATAAATGCAACGGTTTTTAATAACCGTTGCATTATTTATTTCAATACCAGCTCATTACTTATCGAAAACGTTAGAAATTACAATTCCCTCAATCTTTTTCGCTTATACTTTTGCGCTGACTTTATTCTTTAAGCTCCATCGAGTTTCGCCTTATCTAAAAGATTATATTTACGAAAAAATCACTGCATATCCTTATAGGTATAAGGTACTGGAGGAAGAGAATTTAAATCTTTTTGGGGCGTTGTTACAGTGTGACTTGTTTCTGGAGTATTATAATGCGAAATATGTTCAGGAGATTTTGCAAAAAAAGATCCTAAAAAACCAAAAATAAACCAGATAATAGCGAGCGCAAGAAGAATAGCAAAAATACCTTTAGCGATTGAAATACGCTGTTCACGTTCTTTTCTTTCTGCAGCCATACGTTCTTCATATGTGTGATAATTTTTATCAATCATAGTGGATTCCCTTTCTCGATACCCTTACTTTTAAATTTCTAGAAAATATGCATATATGAAATTATTCAGATGTTTATTTTGAGAAAACGATAAATATAGATAAAGGTTCCAGACTACTTCATAAAGTTGAGAAAAAGAGCCAAGAATAAAATCAACAATAGCGACCATAACCCTGAAGTCTATAATAAAACATTGACATAAAGGTTTTGCTAATAATAGAGTTGTGATCAAAATATCCCATTATTTATTTCTATTAATAAAAATAAAACATACCAAAAGGTTTTTCTTATGAAATCTCCCATATCATCGCTTCTATTTAAAATAGAAAAACACCCATCACCTTTGTCAGAAGAAAAACGTGAAAAAATTCTACAAAGTCCCGGTTTTGGTCAGTTTTTTACAGATCACATGTGTACTATTCAATGGACTGAAGACAAAGGCTGGCGTAATGCCATTATTTCTCAATACAAAGCTTTAGAAATTAATCCTGCAAGTACCGTTTTGCATTACGGACAAGAAATTTTTGAGGGCTTAAAAGCATATCGTGCAAAAGATGGGCGCATCTTACTCTTCCGTCCTGATGCCAATGCACAACGGTTTATAGAGTCAGCACAACGGTTAGCGATGCCAGAATTACCAAAAAATATTTTTCTAGATGCCGTTCATCAATTAGTAAAAATTGATCAAAAATGGGTTTCCGATCATCCCAATGCTAGCCTCTATATACGTCCATTTATGTTTGGCAATGAAAGCTTTTTGGGTGTTCGCTCTTCTCAAGAATATCTTTTTTGTATCATAGCCTCTCCAGTTGAATCCTATTTCAAAGGAGAAGAAAAATCTGTCAGCGTTTGGATTGAAACAGATTATAGTCGAGCCGGTCCAGGGGGGACAGGGGCTGCCAAATGTGGTGGAAACTATGCAGCGAGCTTACTTGCACAAAAAAATGCAACTGAAAACAATTGTAGCCAAGTGCTCTTTCTCGATATGGTTGAACATGAATGGATTGAAGAACTTGGTGGTATGAATGTCTGCTTTATTATGGACAATAATACACTCGTAACTCCTCCACTTAATGGAACAATCCTTCCAGGAATAACACGTCATTCGCTCTTAGAATTGGCAAAACAAATAGGATTAGAGATAGAAGAGCGTCCTTATTCCTTTAAATCTCTCCAAGAAGATGCAAAGAGTGGACATCTTAAAGAAGTCTTTGCTTGTGGTACAGCTGCCGTTGTCACATCAATTGGTCGTTTTAAATATAAAGGGGGAGAGTTTATTATTGGAAATGAAACAGTTGGAGAAATTACAAAGCAGCTTCGTACACAATTGGTTGGCCTTCAAAAAGGGGACATAGAAGACAAAAACGGCTGGGTACATTCTATCCAGCTCTCATAATAATGAGATATTTTTATATTTATAACGCTTCCATGAATACATATCTACCTTCATGGAAGCGTACGTGCTCACTAAAAAGTTTCTCTATTTTTTAGCGACTACAAAAAATATTAATCAAATTTTGAATAATCTTTATGCTGTGCTTTAATATTGCGGACTGTTCCCGTATGGGAACGCATTACGAGAGTTTCTGTTTGAATATAGCGAGGCGTGAATTTAACGCCAGAAAGCATATTACCATCTGTCACCCCTGTTGCTGAAAACAAAACATCACCCTTTGCCATTTCTTCCATTGTATAAACCTTATTGGGATCACTAATCCCCATTTTAGCTGCACGAGCAATTTTCTCTTCTGTATCAAGCAGCAAACGACCTTGCATCTGTCCCCCAATGCAGCGCAAAGCAGCAGAAGCTAAGACCCCCTCTGGAGCTCCACCAATCCCCATATAGATATCAATACCTGTTTCTTCTGGATCAGTTGTATCAATAACAGCAGCCACATCTCCATCCCCAATCAAGCGAATCGCTGCTCCTGTTGCTCGTACTTCATCAATCAATTTTTCGTGACGAGGTCTATCCATAATACAAACAGTAATCTGATTAACGGCTACTCCTTTAGCCTTTGCAAGAGCATGGATATTATCGGCAGGACAAGCATCTATATCTACTATTCCCTTTGGATAACCAGGACCAATAGCAATTTTTTTCATATAAACATCAGGAGCATAAAGGAGGTTACCCTTTTCAGCAATTGCAACCACAGCCAAAGAATTGGCAATATTTTTAGCACAAAGTGTTGTTCCCTCTAGTGGATCAAGTGCAATATCGATCGCCAATCCACTTTGAAGACCTACTTTTTCTCCAATATAAAGCATAGGCGCTTCATCCCGCTCACCTTCACCAATCACCACTGTACCATCAATAGGCAATCGATTAAGTTCCTGCCGCATTGCATCTACAGCAGCTTGATCCGCAGCCTTTTCATCGCCACGTCCGCGCCAGCGTGCAGCAGCAACAGCAGCACGTTCAGTAACACGTACCAATTCAAGTGTCAAAATACGATCAAGTCCATTTAAAATCTTCTGAGTTGTGGGCATATGAAAAAATCCTACCGAATGAATACCAGAAAAAATATGAGTCCTTATTAAATACTAAGAATAAAGTTTTTGGCAAAGATGAAAATTTTCCACAAGAGACAAAAGAACTCAAGCTTACCTTTTTGTCATTATCAAGAAAGTTATCAATTCTCTGCCATAGGTTCAATACGAATAAATTGAGATTTTGCAACAAGATGTCCATCTTTTTCAATTTCTGCAAGTGCCTGTCGTACATTCACCTCTGTTGTTTCATGCGTAATTAAAATAATTGTTTTTTCAATTTGATCTTCTACAAAAGATCTTTGAACAATCGACTCCAATGAGATGTGATTATCAGCCATATGCCTTGCGACCGCGGCAAAAACACCAGTACGATCATGAACATTTAAACGAATAAAATAACCACCTGCATGATGCGAAATACGTGCTTTTTTATGAGGAGCAAGTTCTAATGCTGGGCGTCTTAAAACAGGTGCATACTGAAAACCAGAACGTGCTTTTGCTATATCAGCCAAATCACCAATAACGGCTGATGCTGTTGCCTTTCCTCCGGCACCGGGACCAGAAAACAGTAATTCACCTAATAAATCACTTTGAATAGAAAGAGCATTGGTTACACCATTTATCTGTGCAATCATCGAGGATGTTGGTACCATTGTTGGATGAACGCGTTGCTCTATTCCAGAATCCGTTTTTAATGCAACCCCTAAAAGCTTAATCCGATACCCCAATTCATCAGCTGCTCGAATATCAATTTGCGAAATATTATGAATTCCTTCAACATAAACATCATCTAACGAAACAGCAGTTCCAAATGCCAAGCTTGTCAACAAAGCTAATTTATGAGCAGTATCATTTCCCTCAATATCAAAACTTGGATCTGCTTCAGCATACCCAAGTCTCTGTGCATCTGCTAAACAATCTTTAAATGAAAGACCTTCCGTAAACATACGTGTTAATATATAATTACAGGTTCCATTGAGAATACCATAAATTCGCGATATGCGATTACTAACAAGTGATTCTCTCATCGCTTTGATAACAGGAATTCCCCCAGCAACAGCTGCTTCAAAATGAAGAAAAACACCTTTTTTTTCTGCAATTATAGCGAGCTCTACTCCATGTTGAGCAAGAAGAGCTTTATTGGCTGTTACAACATGATGTCCCGCCTCAAGCGCTCTCTTAACAGCGGTATACACCACATCCAATTCACCACCAATTAACTCTACAAAAACATCAATCTCATCAGAAGCAGCCAACTCCACAGGTGAATCAAACCATTTTATACCACTAAGATCAATTCCACGATTGCGGCCTTTATCACGCGCACTAACAGCAACAACTTTGATGAATCGTCCACATTGACAAGCTAAACTATTCGCTTTTTCACATAGAGTTCGAACAACTGAAGTACCAACTGTACCAAGTCCCGCAACACCAACTTTTAAAGCTTCTGCCATTATTAACCACTGATCCCTATCTTCATTGAAAAATCGTTTAAATGATGTGCCAATCAACACAAAAAGTACTTATGTTCATAAAAACAAAAGAAATACCCTGCTCTATTCATTTCATTTTTTCTAATAGAATTATCCCCGCTTGTTCAATCAACATTCCTAAAAATATAATATTTATTGTCTTCAAAGATTTCAGAATCTTTATAAAATATCTAATTCAGAATGAAAACCTGCAAAACTCATAAATGCAAGTTACCATAAAAAATTGCTTTGCTTTTTCAAAAGTAAAAAAATCTTCTCATAAAAACTAAACTCTATCAACAAAGGATAGAAAAAATCTCTCAAAAAACAATCAATAACACGCGAAAAAATATTGAAAACTTGGAAAGAACACACACACATCTCTTCTAAATCAACAAACATTAAACAAAAAACACTCTCTCATATGAGACGCAAAAAGAATGAAACAAATAAAAGAGCTTTTAATTTTAAATTTCTTACAACCATATAAAATTAAAGATGATAAAAAACAATTTTTAATATATTCTGTAAAACTTACTTTAATAATTTTCATTTTGATCATACAGACTTTTTTTATTTTATATTTTGCTAAACTGACAGGATTCTGAAGCTTATGCTTCAAAAGAAACTTTTGTATGATTCGTATTATTTGTTACCTTGGTAATAAATATCGGCTTTCTACTTCATAAAATATACAACTTTTTAGTTTTTATTTTATGATAAACTCAAGCAAACAAGTTTTGTATAAAAGCTCTCTCAAGCAAGTTAAATAATATTCTCATGTGCAAGCATAAGATAACAAACAATAAAATATGCAAAAAATAAACATATTTAAAATGCTGTTAAAATGTTGTCTTGATCGTTTTACCTACGCCTCAAACCAAAAATAAACGAAAATATCATTCACTGGGACAAATCTCACATCACAACTTTCTATCAATCATGATAACTCTATATTTTTTCTATAAAAAATCTTAAAAAATAAAATGATCCAACCAAGAGTCTCTCAAAAATTATTCAAGAAAACACACTTTTTTCAAAAAAAATGACACAGAGGGCTTGCGAAGTAAAAAGATCCTCTCTATAAGCCTCATAATTGGTTTGCGCCCATCGTCTAGCGGTTAGGACATCGCCCTTTCACGGCGGAAACAGGGGTTCGATTCCCCTTGGGCGTACCATGTTCTTTTTACTGTACACAATCTATCGATTTTATATATCTTTTTTAAAGTACGGGGTACGTGGATAAAAGTTAGGGAATAGGATTCTCAAACTTGCTTTTACAAAGAGCATTCTTTTTTGCCGACTTTCTCTAATAATTTTTTGAATTCTGATAAATCCTTAATGTTCTTCTGCTTTCTGATCTAAAGCATAGAGTTCAGTTATCTTTTCCTTCATCCCCACAAGAACAAGTCTTTTGCCAATCTCGACAAAAGACAAAAGTAGTACATTATTTTTTACAAGTGGAATATTTTCCACGATCACTGTACAAAAACCATTATCAAGCATATACAATATCTATTATGGTAAGAAGTTATTAATTTTCATCAGGCACAGTGCGTTTAATATCATCATAAAATTTAAATATTACAACGAGATATATAAATAAAATATATTGGTGTACTCATGCTTGTCAATCTTAATGCTATAATTCGCGATCTTTCTCCAAAAACGAATATCGTTACAGTTCTTAAGGAAGCTATAGTTAATTCTATACAAGCTCATGCGACAAAAATTGATATTTTATTTCAACTTTATGGCAATACGGATTTGTGGAAGAATCAACCAGTTTTTTCTATAAGTGTTTTTGATAATGGAGATGGATTTACAAAAGAAAATATCAAATCTTTCTCTACCTACAAAAGTGATTATAAAATTCAAGAAGGATGTAAAGGGATTGGACGTATTACTTACTTGAAAATATTCAAGGAAGTTAAAATTGTTAGTTTTAGCAAAAATGAACATCATACTAAAATTTCACTAAATTTCACTCCGCAGTTTACACAAGATTCTTTTAAAAAGGAAAATAGCGAAAACTATAAATGGTGGACTACACATTTGCATTTACAAGAAACTCATGAACAAACTGATTTAGATATAAATTTAGTCCGTAACGAAATTTATTATCATCTCCTTCCTTTACTTTTTTTACTGAAAGAAAAAAATATTCAAATTAACTTTTATGTACATGATGTAAAAAATTTAGAAGATTTAAATAACTTAAAGGACATAGAAAATTTAGAAGCTATAGAAAACTTAGAGAAAAGAACAATAAATACGCAAGATTTACCTTACTTAGAAAATAAAATTTTTGAAGTTGGTCCTTTAAAGATTCCCTTCACCCTTTCTTATTATTTCGAACAGAACGTAAACTCTAAAGCTAAAATAGAAGCTTTCTATTGTGCTAATAATCGTACTGTCATGCCTTTTTCAAAGTTTATAAATATCAATCCAATAAACGATATGATTATGATATTTTTATTGGAATCTCCTGTTTTTGACAAATATATTAACGATGAACGAAATGAGTTTGAGATTAATGAAACAAATCCTGACTTAGAAACGCAACTATCTTGGTATGATATTAATCAAAAACTAGAGAGTATTTTGGATGAAACAATTAATATAAGATTTCCAGAAATTAAAGAAAAAAAGAGCGCTCTTCTCAAAAAAATTTCTGAAGAATATCCTTATTTAGTAGATTTTCTAGACACAAAGTATGTAGTTGGTGGTTTCTCAAAAGAAGATTCATTTATTGAAAAAGCAGAAAGAGAATATTCAAAAAAGAAGTTGACATTTAGAAAGATTCTTCGTGAAGGTAAAGGAACACCGAAAAAGAATTTACAAGAAGCACGAAATTTTGCTAGTCTGGAGTTAACTCAATATATTCAATTCCGAGATGATATTTTGAATGAGCTCTCTAAATTATTAAAACCTAATACCTTAGAGAAAGAAATTCATAATTTATTTATTCCACAACAATGCACTGCTGATAAAACCTTATCTTTACCATTAAAAGAGAATAATTTGTGGATACTTGATGACAACTTAATGAGCTACAGCTATTTACAAAGTGAAAAGGAAATAAAGTCCTTTATTACTAAGGTTAATTTGCTTTTATCGACTTCTGAGGAAAGTAATAAAAAATTACGGAGTCGACCTGATATAGCTGTGTATTTTGACTCTGAGAATGGGAACCGTGCTGTCTTAATAGAGTTTAAAGGTCCTACAGCAGATTACAAAAATTCAGGTGTTTCTCAATTAATGTATTATGCCGAAACACTTCAAAGCGCCGGTGTTAAAGAAATGTATCTCTATCTCATTGCTGAAGTAGATGATGCTTACGAAAAGGTATTACTTGTTACAAATAATTTCACTAAAATTTTTTCTCCAGAAGGAAAATATTATCGACGTTATTGGCCTACATTAAATGCTTGTGTACACGTTATCTCTCTACACACTATTTTAAGTAACGCAAAATCACGAAATAGCACTTTTATGAATATTATTAAACAGGATTTGTTATGCCATCGATCATAGAAAACCAGTGAAGCACTCTATTATTCGGCTTTTAATTATCCGCTTTTTTAAGTGTGAGAGGATGTTATCTGTCGCATCCATAAAACAAGCAAAATTAATAATCCATTTGCTAAAAAATTTTGCGCGTCCAGAGTGTATTTAGAGTTGGATATTTGATTTTTGTGTAAAAATATTTTCCAATGCCTCTATGAGATGCAAAAAATCAAGCGCTAATAAATACAATCTGTTTGGTATAACGTGACATCACTTTTCTGCTTCTATAAGTTCTGTATCGTTTTGTGTTTTTTCTAGCCATCTTTCCAACCACATAAATGTTCTCCCTGCTTGTTATGCTTTAAAATATCTCTTGCAAGGTTGGAACTGATGACCTCAACATCCTGATTATCCAAATAAATGGGCAACCAGCCACCACAAGAAACAGACCTATTTGCCGCGCACCCAACGAGAAAGTTCAGAGCGCACACCAGCATCACTTTTTCGATTAACTTCATTTTCTACCTCAAGACGGGTTGTTGCTGTCTTTAAAGCATGCTCTGTTTGCTTTTGCCGTTCGCTTTGCTTGCCAAGCTGAAACGCCTTGGCTAAAGCCATAAAAAAAACGGCTAAAGCCGCTGTAAACATAAGAGAATATTTCTTTAGCCAAAAAATCATAAGCGTTGCTCCCCAAACCGCTTGGCGACAATCACTATGCCCGTTACAGCCGCTAAAACCATGATGCCTGCTAAAGCCCATTGCACCGGACCATTGCCAACCAACAAGCCTCCAAACCCAGAACAAGACCCTATAATCGGGGCAAGCGCTTCTATTTTTAAAAGACCGCTTGCTGTTTTCGTTTCTACCCTTTGATAATTCGAAGAAACATAAGCCCCTTTTACCCATAATCCCGCTTCTGCTGCTCGACGGTTGGCTAAACCCGCAAGAGGCTTCCCACCGACCTTATTCCATTTCTGTAATTCTAAGGGTACAGCTTCATAATCACCTTGATTAAGCTTCTTCAACAAGGTTGACTTGCAAAAAGCTGCTGTTCCTACATTATAGCAAAATGATACCAATGCCGCGAATTGGCAATCCGTTAACGAAACCGTCACCGCTTCCTCGACTGTCTTCTCAAATTGCTTTAAGTCTTCACAAAGGATTTCTTCAGCTTGCTTTTGCGTAATACGCATGCCTTTTTTGACAAGCGGTTGACCTGCATTGCTGGTATGACCATAACCAATGGTCCAGATACATGCTGTATCTCTATAAGCCTCTAAACGCAATCCTTCCCACTGTTTGATAAGCTCCAAACCTTCTTGCGATATCTTTCTCATCTGACGCTCCATAAAAAAAGCCCCACAAAAGTGAGGCTGGATAAAAATGTTTTCTTATGATCTCTATTGGCTATGCTCTTTGATCAGCTGCTCGACTTCTTCAACACGAAAGCCAAGTTGAAAGAGCGGCGCATAGTCGCTTTCCTGTAATTCATACTGACAACGCTTTTCTACAAAATCACCATTTAAATCAAACGGCATGGTTGTTGTTAGACAAACCTTATGCGTGTCATCTTCAATCCCCTCTTCTCCCTCTCCAAGCTCTTTAACAAAGACCCAATAAAAACGTGTTGCTAAAAGACCCTCTAGCCTTCTTACCGTTTCAGCCTTATCAAATTCAAGCATGTTCAGATAATCTTGCTTCGTATTTAAATGC
>NZ_JBHIQU010000005.1:134647-143080 GCF_042196725.1 Bartonella sp. AC158YNML | reverse complement strand
ACAAAAGAGTCAATATCATTTTTTATTTTTTTTTAAAATAAAATATTGTAAACAACTGGTTGTATTTCAAGACATTATAGGCAAAATAAGAAGCGTATAAAAATAAAACATGAAAACAGAAAGAATTAAAGGAAGCATGGCGCCTTTAAAGTAAAATATAGCATCCCATTGCGATGCGTAAAAATAAGAAGTCCCTAGGAATGGGTTAATCATAATAACGCTTGTTTTATCTTACTTTAATAAGGAAATTTTTCTGCACAGGTACGATTTATAAAGACATTGCGGTATAAAGAGAATTCGCATGATCTGTAATTTGTAAAAAGAATCAAATTCTTGTAGAAACAGGCTAAGCTATGCTAGCTTTCTTTATTTAATATTGAAAAGTACTCTTAAAATCTATGTGGGATAACGAACAACAAAAAAACGATCCCGGACAGGACCCTGCTCTTGTCGTCAAACGCTTGCGTCCTGAGCGCAGACAGGTCTCTGCTCGTTGGCTTACAGGAACCATTCTGACAGGAATCACTTCCTGCATTCTTATGGGTATTGCACTTTTTACAGCTCTTGATGAACAACAGCGATTGGTAACACCGCCTCAATGGTTTACGCAAGAAAACCTATCAGAATCACAAGATCTTGAAGCCAATGGCTATAAAGGTGATCGCATTTCTCCCACCCATGCACGGCAAAGCTTTGACAGAAAACGTCAATTTGAATTATCGATTCTACAAAAAAAAGGCGATGAAAAGGTCATTCAAACACAACATTTTGAATGGATTCGTATGGCTTTAGCCGAAAAGCGCCCCCAGAAATATAGCTATCCCAAATTTGATTCTTTAAGCATTCTTGCCAGTGATTCGACTAATCACAGCGCTAAACTACAAGATTCTGGACAGATTTATGGAGCAAAGGTCGAAACAAAAATCACCTTACGCAGCTATGACTTTAAGGTAAATCAATTCGATTTTGATGACACTTATACGCTGACAGATGAAGAAGCACAACAAGAAGTACAAAAAGCTGGATTTACTTTAGAAAAAAGTACCGAACTACTTTCAGTACTCACATTGATTGATCCTTTAAAATTAGAAGATACATCTTCCCCTTCTCAAGAAACAGAGCCCCCTGAAGTCCGTATCGTGCAAGAAAATGTAACCGTTTCTCCTCAAAGTCACCGTATTGATCTGACGAAAAACTATGTTGAAGATATTATTCCTATTCGAAAAAAACAAAAGATAGCCGATGCTTTCAAAAAAACCAGTTATACCAAAGAGCAAATTGAACAGGTTGTAAAAACGCTAGAAAAAATAAGCCTTTCCGATACCCTTAAAGAGGGAAGCCTTTTACGCATTGGCATCGTGACACAAGCGGGAGAAGAAGACCATCTCGTACGCGCAAGTATCTATCAAGGAATGCATCATATTCTCACCATTGCCCTGAATGATAAAGGCCAATTCATTGAAAGCACAGAGCCTAAAATGTCTAAAGCACTTAAAACGGCTTTTCAAAATGGTATTCCACATTCTTATATCAATAGCGCGCAATTACCAACGGCTTATGATGCACTCTATAGTGCTTTGCTAAGCCATAATATATCACAATCTCTCTCTCATCGTCTTATTCGTCTGCTTGCCACCAATATTGATATGAAAAGCCAGATAACCCCCAATGATCAGATTGAAATATTTTATGCCATACCACAAAGCGATAAAGAAACCCAAAACGGCAAAAAGAACTTAAAAGCCAAAGAACCCTCCAAGAACACTGATCCAGAAATTCGTTATATTAGCGCCACTTTTGGGAATACAACTTATAAATATTACCGTTATCAATTAAAAGATGGAAGCGTTGATTATTATGATTCTGAAGGGAAAAGTTCAAAACCTTTCTTGTTGCGCAAACCCACACCAAATGGCATTTTTGGCTCTCCCTTTGGCCCACGCAAACACCCTATTTTAGGCTATATTCGCATGCATACGGGTGTTGATTGGGTTGCTCCTAAAGGATCACCCATTATTGCTGTAGGAGATGGTATTGTCACAAAAGTAGGTGTAACAGGCGGCTATGGAAATCACACGGAAATTCAACATGCCAATGGGTATATTAGCAGTTATTCACATCAAAGTCGTTATGCACCAGACATCAAACCAGGCGTGAAAGTACGACAAGGACAAATCATTGGATATGTCGGATCAACAGGAATGGCAACTGGTCCCCATTGTCATTTTGAAATCATTGTCAATGGCGTCAAAGTTGATCCCATGCGCATCCGTATACCGGATAGCAAAGCCTTAACCAATCAAGACCTACAAACATTCCTACAAGAAAAAAACAATATTGATTCTTTGATAAACAGCCCGATACCCCCCTCTGAAGAGACTTAAAGCATGAAACACCTGCAGCTTTTTATGACTTAAACATCTAAAAAATATGCTTGAGCGCTTAATTTTTTTCAAAGCGATTTCCGCACTTTAAAGATCTGTAAAGGATACGCCGAAAGATATAACCACTCAAAGCAGCATAACAAGGATCAAAAATTAAACGCTCTCCTTTTCAGGTTTACCCACAACAGAAAAGTGCAAAATATGACACTCAAAAAAGCTAACGCTTCTTGTTTCTTTTATTAAAACGATAGCCCCCCTTATTTGCCATGCAATAAAATCTTAAATCAAAGATGTGCCCCCTAAAGGATGAAGATTCTAAAACGCCCATCACTCTATAAACAATCCAGCTTTTTATTGAACAGATTCCACTGGTTGAACACTGATGCTGTTAAAGCCCCAAAGGAGGGTGCTTCATGAGTTTTACGAGCACGTTTTACCTTAAGAATATTTCTCCCACACGCTTACAAAAACACCCTCTATTTAAAATTTTAACAACCCTTACAAAAAGAATAAAACGTGAAAAAACTCTCTCTTTGCAAAAAAAATCGAGCGTATCAATGTAAATATTATTGGTTCAAGCAAGCTCTTATTCAAAATAAATTTAAAGGCTAACTTCAGCACTTCAAAGCTTTAAGAAAGGAGAATGTTAAAAGCCATAATTAGAGTCAATAAAGCAAAAAGTCAGAAACAAATATGACACCAAAAGATGAAAAAATAAAGTTGCCTTTCTTGAAGACAATCAACAATTCTAAGATGAAGGTGATGTATTTGCGCTATTAAAGCCTTATTTTATCCTCCTTCTTGTGAAAAGGCGCCCTCCCCATGCCTTCGCGATAAATCAAAGGAAGCTTACCACTGGCAAAGAAAAAATTTACCATTTTTTAAAATCAGTCAGAGATTTTTTTTGAACTATTCGTGCTAAGTTTTGGCAAAGGAATGATAATCTTTGTGCCTCCTAAAGCAGAAGTTTCAAACAGAGGTTTTTCACCAAATTGCATACAAAGCTGTTCCACAACCACACGACCAAGTCCTGTCTTTTGTTTTAAAGTTTGGCTCTTCATCCCCACGCCATCATCTTCTACAATGAGCATCAATTGTCCATTTGGCTCAGGACCAAAGGAGATATAAATATGGCCCGACCGTTGATCAGGAAAGGCATGTTTTAAAGAATTGGTCAGCAACTCACCAAGGATAATTCCAAGTGTTGTTGCATCTCTTGAAGACAGGCGACACTCTTTAAAGTTGGTGTGAATGGTGATGTTTTCACGCAATTCAAAAGGAACCGCCAATTCGACATCATGCACAACAGAACTGAGAAACTCTGCCAATAGTGTCGTTTCCATATCATCACTTAAACGCAAACGACGATGTGCTGTGGAAATTGTCTGAATACGATCCCGTGCAGCCCCTAGAACAGCACGGACTTCTTCATTTTTACTCCGACTTAACTGAAGCCCCAGCAAAGAAGACACCGTGCCAAGAGAATTGCCAATGCGATGGCTTGCATCCTGCAACAATATTTCAACCCGTTGGCGTTCTTTTTCGGCGTGATTGCGTGCTTTTTCTAATTCTTGTGTTCGTTCCTTCACGCGTGCTTCTAGAGCGATATTTTCGCTATGGAGCAGCAATTGATACAATTTTAAAGAACGCACATCACGATGAAAACGATTAATAACAAAATAGGCCGAAACAAAAGTACTAACAACAGAAACAATAGCCGCCAATGTTAAAGCAGCACGCATCAATGCGATACCCTCGCGCTGTTTTTGGCGCACCACATCATCCCCATTAATAAAACTTGTCATCAATTGCGCTAAACGTGCCACGGGAATCTTTGATACTTCCAAAGATGTGGAAGGTTGAGAAGATTGATCAGTCCCTGTATCAAGAGCATGCATATGGGCATTCATAAATGCTTGTCTTGCTTCGACTTCCTTTTTAAAAGCCCTAAACCACTCATCCCATTGCGGATGCGCATAAACAATAAGAGCTATATAATCGAGAATATCCCCCAACTCCCGCTCTGAATTTTCAAAACGTATTTTATCTTCCACCTTGCGCGTTTTTGCATAACTGCGATCAGCAACAGCCATATCAATCAAGCTAATAAGAACCAAATCAGCCTGTTCGCGCAATTCTGAACTTGTATTCAACTGGGCGACTTCTCTATCAACGGCATTTGAAAGCAACATAATAAAAACCGATGCTAAAAGAGCCATAACAAGAGAAACAACAATCGCGGCCCATCGCCAGCGTGATATCGTTACATCAGAAGAAGGCATTTGAGGCAGCAAATTTGTCTTTGTTGTCATAGAATTTCCATTGGCGAACTTGAAAGACGTCATTTTTCAGCACAAAGGAAGGCAGCCTTATGAAACATAAGGTCAAAAGCCCGTGAGAGAGTTTCATACAGGCTTTTCTTGTGTTCCAAAGGATACACGCCAAACACTCTGAATTTCCTCAGATACTGACTTTACTGTAATAGCTATAACGGGAATAAAAAAAACAAGGCTATCGATCATAATTATTATGCTTTTTTAGCCGTTAAATGAACATAATGTACTCCCAGCGGAATAAGAATCAGGACCATAATCGGATTCACCATTAACATTAAGAAGTTCTTGTAATCGATTACGCGCCCTACTCACACGGCTTTTAATGGTTCCAACAGCACACCCACAAATAGTTGCAGCATCTTCATAGGAAAATCCTGATGCCCCAATGAGAATAATGGCTTCTCTTTGATCAGCAGAAAGCAGATTTAAGGCTTTTTTAAAATCTTGCAAATCAAGGGATCCATATTGAGCAGGATGCACAGCGACATTTTGAGTAAACACGCCATCAGTATCTTGAACTTCCCGCCCCTTTTTGCGCATTTGACTATAAAATTCATTACGCAAAATCGTAAAAAGCCACGCTTTAAGATTGGTTCCCATCTCAAAACTGTCTTGCTTAGCCCATGCTTTCATAACAGTATCTTGGACCAAATCTTCGGCTTTATCGTGCTTGCCACTTAAAGAAACAGCAAAAGCGCGTAAAGCCGGCAACACCAACAGGAGTTCTTGTTTAAAGTTTTTTGTGCACTTTGACATAAAGGATTCAAACCTTTTCCACATTGTTTAAGCTAAATTGCTCTGCGCGCTCCAACCTCTCTAAAAGCTCGAGCAAACACCGTGGTAGTGCTTCTTCCTGAATTTCCATGTAAAATTGGCGTAATTTCCGTGCTATTTCGCTATTGACCCCGAGAAGATCATCTCCAACTGTAAATTGTGTGGTGAGATTTTTTTCATCACGGTCGTTCATTTTTCATCCCCCTAATCCATATAATATCAGTAGCACCGCGAAGAATTTTTTCGCCTTATGGTTGTAAATATAGCTATCGGTAAAAAGTTCCATACAAATCAAGGAACTTTTTTATCAGTTGAGAATTTCAACCAACAAAATGCTTGCAAGGTAAAAGGAGTTATAAATTATGTCATTATCAACGCGCATTGCCCCACATCTTCCCTATCTTCGGCGTTTTGCCCGCTCTGTCACCGGCAGCCAATTTTCTGGGGATGCTTATGTATCAGCGATGCTGGAAGCACTCATTGCCGACATCTCCATTTTTCCCAAAGCCTCCAGTGATCGAATTGGAACCTATTGGCTTTTTTGCCATCTTTTTGACCAAACCACACCGAATATTCCTGAACCCCTGCCCCAATTTGGTCTTGAACAAAAAACCAGTGCCAAATTATCGTATCTCACGCCCCGTGCACGCCAAGCATTTTTGCTCATTGCCGTTGAAGGGTTTCATGAACAAGAAGCCAGTGAAATCATGAATCTGGATACGAAGGAATTCCGCAAGCTTCTCAACCAAGCATCCCTTGATATTTCTCAACAAATTGCCACGCAAGTGATGATTATTGAAGATGAACCTCTTATTGCGCTTGATATTGAGCAAATGGTAGAAAGCTTAGGTCATCATGTTGTAGGAATAGCGCGAACGCGCGATGAAGCTGTCATCATGTATCATAAGAAAAAACCACGGTTGATTTTGGCTGATATTCAATTAGCCGATAACAGTTCAGGTATTGACGCGGTCAACGAGATTTTAAAAAATGACCGTATACCGGTAATTTTCATCACGGCTTTTCCCGAAAGGCTGCTGACCGGCGAGCGTCCAGAACCAACTTTTTTAGTGACCAAACCTTTTAACCCTGATATGGTGAAAGCGCTTATTTCCCAAGCTTTATTTTTTCAAGAGAATGCTTCTAAAGCAGCTTAGAACAGAGTAACATCTTAAAATTATGGTCGTTACACCTCTTTCAAAGCCTCCCATGGAAAGATCTCACATGAGTGCGCTCATGCAAGCGATTCATGGTGCTGATATTTGTGTTCTCTATCAGGCAACAAATCTGGTTTATTTATGGGCTGAAAACTTGCCGCACCATTTGCACCATAAATGGCGGGTTGGGTGTCGTGACAGCGACTTTTTTTCGCTTGACCTTGCAGACAATATGGAAACCATCAAACTGCAAGTTTTAGCCAGTGGCAAAATGCAAACTGTTGAAGCACGTTTTGAAGATATAAGCAAACAAGAGATTTGGTACAAATTTTCTATTGATTGCCACCGCAATGATACCGGAGACATTATCGGTATTATCACCACTGGTGTTAACATTTCCGGCTTACGCCGACGCGAACAAGTGCTTAAAATCCTCCTTCGAGAAGTAAGCCACCGTTCTAAAAATCTTCTCGCGATCATTCAAAGTATTGCCAGCCAAACCGCGCGCTATACTGAATCTCTTCAAGTTTTTCTACGCAAATTTCAAGGTCGTCTTCATTCTCTTTCTCATTCTCAAGATCTGATTACCGATTCTGATTGGCGTGGTGCTCAATTTCGCGAATTAGTCCAAACGCAAGCTTTAGGCTATTTAATGAAAGAAACAGAACGTTTTTCACTTGAAGGCATAGATCCTTACCTCTTTCCCAATGCCGCTTTGCATATTGGTTTGGCTTTCCATGAATTGATTGTCAATTCTCTTTCTTTTGGTGTTTTATCGCAAGAAAAAGGTAGTGTCTGTGTACGCTGTGAAATCGAAACAAAACTGAATGGCAAAACGCAACTTATCATCACTTGGAATGAAAATTTCGAATCCAGCGTCTCTCCCACAAACAATATAAAAGCTTGTTTTGGCAGTGCTGTTCTTGAAAAAATCGTTCCCATTTCTGTCAATGGTTCAGCTTCGCTCACATTAACAGAAGAAGGGATTGTTTATAGCCTCTCTGTTCCTGATACTTATTTTGATATTTTGTCTTAAAGCGCCTTTCAAACAATAAACAAGGGAAGGTTCCCCTCTCCAAAAAAAATTCTAATCCGTTCTATGAAGCACAAAAAGATTGTCCAATCTTTTTAAATCAACCTCTATAGTTCCTCAAACCTTAACGATGAGAACTTAAAGCCGCATAAAGCCCTTTCCTGTTCATCAACCTTTATCGCTCATACAGCTGCTATTTTAAGACAGATATTAAAACGATTAAGAGCAAGCAGTCAGCTTTTATAGACCAGATCAAAGTGCGCATATTGCACATATCTTTTAGCGTAATTTCCATAATGGGTCTATAATTTCATCACGACAACATCTTTTAAATCGCGGCCATTACACATTTTATGCTCTTATTTATCGTGTTCTTTCATGGGGTCATTCTCTTCACTCCCAATAGAGCATCCAAAACAAAAATATAAGACATATATTTGCGTTTCTCATTTACACACTTTTTTAATATTTCCCAGCACGTTCAAGCCCATTTCAAAACAGCCACTGTAAGTGTATAAGCCATTAAGCACGCTCTCCTTACTTCACTTCATGCCCCTCTTTACCTCATGAAAGTACTAGCTGCGCATTATAATACCATTTCCCCCATGTTACAACAAGCTCTTGACATCTGAGAGAATTCATCAAAGGCATTTAGTCCTTTCTTTAAATATTTTTACCCCTCCTTTTTATGACGTGCGAACCAATGATTTTGCTCGATTCAATATAGAACATCCTTGCCTTGGGAACTG
>NZ_JBHIQU010000005.1:109005-134547 GCF_042196725.1 Bartonella sp. AC158YNML | reverse complement strand
CACTTGGGAACTGCACTTGGGAACTGCACTTGGGAACTGCACTTGGGAACTGCACTTGGGAACTGCACTTGGGAACTGCACTTGGGAACTAAAAAACTTTGAAAATGTTTAACAATGAAGAAGCCCCTAGGCTGACAAATTGGAGTTCACACTGTCAACCACTCATTTGGAAAATAATTTATGAATCCCCTTGTTTTTATCCTCTTATTGGTTTCATGTACGGATGATTTTAACAGTTGCTATTCAAACAATACAATGGTTAAAACTTACCCAACAGCTCAAGCATGTGAACAAGCCATGGTACCATCCACAAAAAAATTTGCCTTTTATGGACAACAAATTTTTGCCCAATGCATAAACGTACACCCCAATTTACATCAACAAGAAGTAAAATTGATCTGGTCTGTAACAAACCATGGAAATTTCCTGCTTAAAAGTCAAAACGTCAATGACAAGAAACCCAAAGACCACAAACAAGACATTTTACCAACTTCGCTTCCCCTTGTCCGTTCTTCCTTCACAAACCTCTTGCACAAAAAATTTTAAAAGCATAAACCCAATCAAATCTCAAAAAATAATCAATGAAAGACATGATGGATAATACGCCTATGCCCCCTTCAAATGACCATCACGCAGAGCAAATTTCTCTGCCTCAAGATCTCCCCTTAGATCCTGCTGTAGAACGGGTGAGAAAAAAACTTATGGGTTTAATGATTATTTCCGTTTTAATAACGCTCTTCCTTATTCTGACCGTACTATTTTTAATTGTTTATAAAGTTATCGCAACCGGATCAGCGCCAAAACAAACAGAGCTATCTTCCTCTCTCAGCAAAAATCCACACGTTATCCATCATACGCTCTCCTTACCGGAAAAAACACAAATTTTGTCGCAAAGCCTCTCAGAACACAATATTGTACTGAAAATTTTAACCCCTGATGGACAAACAAAATTTATGATTTACAATTACCACACCGGTGCACTGGTCTCCGTTCTTTCTGTTGAAACAACACAAGAAATATCAACGACCATGCCTCATTAAGCAAATCAACATCACCACAAGCGCTTACATAGCACCCCTGAAGATTTAAACATTTTCCTCGGCTTCAAGATGCGACCACTTGGACAACGGCAGATTTTTCTCTATATCCCCTCACCTCATTGAGATGAAGGAGCAACCTTTTAGTCAATGCATCCTCATTCTTAAGAAAACGGATATTTCCTACAAAAACTCAAATGAACGTGTGAGGAATACACCTTCTTGAGTACAACAATTCAACATATTGATTTATAAGAACCATTTATTTTCAGGCCAAACGAGCGCCTCAAATACCGTAAGATTCTCTCATTTCAACTCTATTCATGGATGAAGTTCATTAAAATCATTTCCTCACACATCACAGCAAAAAGTACATGAATAAAAATACCTCTTATAAACGATTTCAAAAGCCAAAAGAAAAGCTTGCAACATTGATAATGAAAGCAATAATGCCCAACTTGCACCTTTTATTAAGCAAACATGGCTGATATTACAGCATTCATGGGTACCGTCACGAAATGGTCTTGAATACATTGAGAGATATCAAACACAGGTGCGAATAAACAAAGAAATCAGTTCTTCAGAAAAGAACGCCTCTAAAAAATACACAGATATGGTTTCCTCTGTATCCCCTTTACCTATTGCCCAGTAAAGAGACAAGCTTTTCTGCCGACTCCCTTTTCAGTTTCCGATATTAACCATGAAAATTCAAAAAAGTACAAGAGGCTTGAGCATATACAATTGACCATCATGCATACCAACAACATCACCACAAGCGCTTACACAGCATTCTTGAGGTTTAAACATTTTCCTCTGCTGAAGGTGTCACCACACGACGACGGCGGATTTTTCTCTGTATCCCCTCACCTAATCCAGGCAAAGAAGAAACCTCTTCTGTTGATGTTGATGCATCCCCATTGCTAGAGCTTTCTGACGTTGCAAGTGAAAGCTCAAGAGATGATTCGTCTTGAGTCCGAACAGTACGTCGACGGAGAGAACGACGCGTTTTTTTGACAGGTTCAACCTTTTCCTCAGAGCGACAGTGCTCTTGATCCGTTTTCTCATCCGATAGAGCCTCTAAAGCATTTTCACGCGCATCCCCATTTTGCGCTTTGGCATATCGGCCATTCCCATTCTTTTGCGACGGCATCTGTAATACATCTTGTAATATATCTGTATCACTTGTCTTGCACTCGACAGCATCTTTTTTTTCACCTTCAGTGTTTATTTCGCTGTACTCTTGCTCGTTGTTTTCATCACGATTCTCATCACACCGAATAGATTGAGACATTTGCCCCGCTGCCGCTAAAATAATACGCAAATAGTGTTCTGCATGTTGTAGATAGTTCTCTGACATAACACGATCACCAGCACCTTGTGCATCACGTGCAAGGCTTATGTATTTATCGGCAATTTGCTGAGCATTTCCGCGAATTTTAACATCCGGACCGCTACTTTCATAATTACGAGACAACGGGTTAGGACCGCGACGATTATTATTACCATTATTGTTATTATTGCGACCGCGTACCCGTCTATTTTGTTGTGGCCTCATTTTTATCCCTTTTTTGGAGTGTATATCTTGATTGACTCTTCTTCATTGCACTATTTTTGATAATACTGATTACATTTACCATACGGTTATCAAGCTATCCGTGTTTATTTCACTCAAATGAACCCTACTGATATTGATAAAAACATATTTTTTTTGAAAATCACAAAACAGCAGGGAAATCGTAAATCAAAAATTCCCTTTTTTTCTGTCAACCAGCAGAAAACTAGTGATGTTCACGTAAAATGCCAAGTGTTTTTTTTAAAATAAACCATATTTCACTAAAAAAATAATTATCTTGTGGAAAACAAAAAGGAGAACACACATACACCATAGCTGACAAAGGAGAAACCCCATCAGAAAATATAAAAGCCACCCTTTTCTGTTTTAAAACCACCGCTCCTAAAAACGCCGATATTCTCTTCCCCCTCATGCCTTTAACTCACAAGCACTTATATCCCAACGAGTCACTGCACGAACCTCTTGATTTGATGATATATAGCCTCTTTTCACTGCTAAAGCAACCCCTGGCGAGCGATAATCCACGACCGCCTCACAAAACCTCTTAATTTTTATAGATAGATTAAGATGAAGCATTATTCAAGCCCTATAATGACTAAGAAATCAATCTTCTTTCCAAAAAAGACCAACGATATGATCCCTTTTTGTTTTAATCCCATGAAACTTTTAAAGGAATCAAATCGTTTGATTGACAACAAATTGAGCCTAAAAGCTAAATATTTAAATATAAAAAACAGCAATTTATGAGAAAAAACGCCCCATATGTCACACTGCTCTAAAAATCAGATTCTTCCCCCCAAAAATGGTCCTTTAAAGTTTACAAATTAAGAAGAGCATAACGGATTCCCTCTCCTCTATTTTCTAATAAGAAAATCGAAATTACAAAACAAGCACATTTGTAAACCCAGCATATATAACCGCAGCATAGCATTTGACGTATAGAGTAGCCTTGAATATTTATAGCCTTTCAAAGAAAGATTTCTTTCTTGTTTGTTCATGTTTATTGACTCCTGCCCTCAAAGGACGCAGCCTCTTAACCAACGTCGGTCTATAAACAATCCGAACTCTTTATCAAACACGTTCTCCTTGGCTTCCCACACATGTGATTCATTTAAACGAAAGATTCAATAAATCGACGAAGATTCACCACGCACGAACACTCCAATATTTCAAGAAGGTATACATGCCTTATGTCTCCACACCGTCATTATATTTGCCAGCTCGTAGGTGTTGCTATAGCCCTTGGCACCTTAGGATGGTTCATTATAGGCATTTTTAATCCTTATCTTATACAATTTTACCACACACCAGCCTCACTTATAACGAAAAAGCAAGTGATTCTGATTGTTTTTAAGATAAACAAGTTTGAAATAAGAGAACCTTACGTTATTCAGGTCTCTAATTCAATATGAATATCGCTAAATTATCCACATAAATCAATTCATTGCATATTAAAGAAAGTGCGGTACAACAAGATAAATAAATCACTCTTCTCTTGGTATAGAGACAGGTAATAATCAGGAATTTTTATCTTTTCATCCAATTTCGCAATCTTTTAACTTTCCGTATAAAAACTTAAAAGTAATTGCGCCTTTTACCTTGTTTATTCTCTCTTTCATTGAGAAAACAATCTCGTAAGAGAAAATAATTTCCATCCCCCGGCCGTACCATCATCAAACATTGTTTTTTCGCAGTATCAGAAAGCTTATCCCACATTTCACGAATAGCAAAATAGGCTTCACTTTCTAAATTAAGGCAGTGCTGATAAACTTCTTTTTTCATCTCGGGCATAACGGAAGCAGAAATTTCCTTGCAATACACACGCAGATCAAAGACAGGAATAGCCAATTCAACAGACGCTTGTTCTGTTATTTTTTGATGAGAAGAAAAATAACTGACTGCCTTTGCAACAGCAAAACACAAAATCACTATACAAAAAAGTATCATGCAAACAAAAGCAATCTTGCGATACAATCTTTTGAAATAAGCATTTTGCCTTGCGCGAATTCTTTTTTCCATAAAGACTATATCCTTTAACATCCCTAAAGAAGCTTTTACAGCAAAAAATGATAGAAGTATCTGTGTACATAATACAAGTTATAACGGCAAACGATCAATACACTTATATAAAAAGGCTCTCTTTTATCGTATAAAATTCTTGTGAAAAACTTTTCTCATCCCCTTTATGAAAAAAGAGAGATTATCATTTTCTCCCACCCTCTTTAAAAGACAAAGATTCTTTATCCATACTGATCTGTAAACAATGAAGCTACTCTTAAGGAGAAATCTACTTATCTTTCTCCTTGGGGCTCCCCCTTGACTTCCCCTTAAGGCTCTTCCTCCCTTAGGCTTTTTCTCTTGGATTTCCCACGCATGTGATCTCTATCACCATCCCTCAACAAGCGATATTTCATAAGGCGTTATGGACAAAAACGTGCCACCTCCCCATAGTCATTACACACCGAACAAAAAACTCTCATGTGCATTTACATGAGTCCCTACAGAAAAAACGTCCCTCATATTCACCCCACACAAACACCTCATGTATAAAATCTTACACGCCTTATACCACTGCCCCTCAAAGGGCAGTGGTGACAACCGGAAGAGATTATTAATGTAAAAGGTTACACGAAGAAAAAATGGTTTTTCTGATTGATTTCTACAAACCCTGTTAAAGACACTATGCATTTTGGATCATCTGGCATTGATGAGAAGACTCCCTCGCGTGCGCCCGCATTTTACGCATCGCCCCCTTATCTCTCTCCATCAAAGGGTAACAAAATTATTTTTTACTCTTCCACAGTCCCCATGATAATCAATGCAAAGAAACGAAAACTGCCCCCACATTTTTGCTTTGATTCCCTATTGGAATAAAAAACGCATAAGAATTTAGAGATTTCACAACAACAAGAACACACAAAATATAATGATGAGAATAATATCCAAAGCCACCTCAATGACAACGACATAGCACCCTTGGCTTCTAGACAATAAAAAAGCCGCGCCTTTAAATGACGCGGCTCATGAATAGAGATATAACTAAATAAAATACAAAAGAAATTAATAATGAATACTTATACACAAAACGTATAATATTGCAAGCTTTTTAATTATATTTATAAAACTTATCCAAAAAGAATATAAATAATGAGGGATAACAGCCTTTTTTTATTTCATTCATTTAAATGAAAAAAGCTTCTTGCCTCTCTTATGGCTTTAACCATATCAAGCATAATGCCTTCGTATTGAAAGGAGTCTTTTGTAATAACGATCTTTCTAAAATCAAAACGTATCAAATAAATCAAAACACTTTCGTATCTTTATCTCAATATAATCCAAGAGCAAACGTATAGTTTAAGTACATCGCTATAATAAACCCCGTTCTTTTACATTTGTAAAATCTGGTTTTTCTTGACATGCGTCCACCACTTCAAAAAATGAAGATTTTTCAGCCAATCAGATCTATCAATAGTCCGGATTCTAGCGGGGTTCATTTAGCTTCCCACGCATGTGATTCCCTTAAACTTCAAGTCCGAAAATATGCCCTCCTGAATATTCAGCACGCCCAAAAAACACTTGTATCAAGAAAACTTAATATCACCACACCTCAAAGGAGGGTGTTTTATGGCATAATTTTACAGCATCACAAGATAAGACAAATAAACAAGCACTTGTAGTCCACTGTCTGATAAAAAAACAAGCACACCTTTAGCCCTCAAGCCTTCTCCAACAAGCCATCATTTTTCTTTTTTATAAGAAAGTTCAATGATAGATATTCTCCCCCGCTTTAATCTATTTTGGCAAATACACTTTCTTTTTTATGAGGCTTTTGAGCAATTAAAAAGGCGACAAACGGCTACTTTTCTCTTTAAAAAAGCGTAAAAACAGTAAATTTCTTATAGATTTACGATCATCAAACGCCCTATCCAAAAGCTTTTTCAAAGTGTTGCAAGATTTTATTTTTTGCAATTTTTTTGCCATGCGTTTCTGCTGAGGCAAGACTTCTTTCTTTGTAGGCTTTAAAGGCTTGCCCATAGATTTTAATAATGCGCCCTAATTTCTCCAACAACGCATGATAAACTTCCCTACAACAATCTTTCTCTATTTGTGAAATATGTTTTTCTTTTAATAAATTTTTACCTTTTTAAAAACATCTCAAACAGGGTGCAATTCCAAGACCCACCGAAAATATAAATAGGAAAAGTTTATCTGATATATAACTTCAACAAATGCATTTTCATTGCGACCAATCACTCTTTTCTATTTTTCTTCTTAAAACTAAAAAAGAAATTTTTTAGGAGGATGAATTATGAAACCTTCATGAGCATTGATGTGTATTTCTGGTACCTTCTGTATTTCTGAAACAAAATTTTCCCTATCCACAAAAGATGATTCTATTTTAATTTCTGATGTCTCCGTCTTAATATTGGGGATAGTTATTTTACCGCTAACAATACTATTGATATTATCTTGATCCTCTTCTTTCGCCTTTTGTTCGACATTGGTAAGATCTAGAGCATTTAATTTTTTTTCTAAAGCATCCACACGCTTTGAAATTTTTGTAATATCTTCATATGCTTTCTTCAACAATGCGTTTAAAGGAGCATGTCCCATTCTTCCGCTAGCATAAAGAACGACACGAATACATTCAGGATCATCAATATCAGCAATAGAAAATGGAAAAAGTGCCATTATATCCCCCTTTTTAATAAGCTAAACAGCCGTTGAGCATTTGAATATCTTTTCTCTTTGCACGGTTCTTTAAGAAACCTCAGACAACCTCAGACAACCATATGAAAGGCTTTTAAAAAAAATTTCCTCATCGAAAATTTTTACCTTGCATGCTGTGTCAACCTTTCCCCAAAGGACAAAGCCCACACCGGTCTTTAAATAATGCCAATCAATAAACAATAGTTTGTAAACAATCTGGCTTCTTATCTAACAGATTTAACTTGGCTTTCCCCTTCAAATGCCTCTTTGTAATGTATCCCTATTTAGAGTTACTCTACAAAAAAAACACTGCTTTAGGAATACTCACAGACGAAAAACACCCTATGCATAAAATTTTAACCGCATCTCAAACAATGGTATTTTACAACACAACGGAACAAACTATTGTCTTACAGATTTTCTCGTATCACTCTCATCCTGTTTCAAGAAGTTTCCTGATAAGCACAAAATGCCATCTCAGAGAGTTCAATGCCTCACCATACGTTACAACGCATCACCAACCTGCTGCTTCTAGCCAACAGTACACCCATTTTGAAAGCAAAGAGGAGCCTTTTTTCCTACATGCTTTGCCAAAAAAGGGAGTGCTTCATTTTGCCTTTTCTCGCTTTAAATAAACATATCCGTTGACCTCTTCCCACCACCCTCAAAGGACAAAGGTTTTAGCCCCACATCGGTTTGTAAACAATCCAACTCCTCTGAAGGAGCTCCATATCTGCTCATTATTTATATGATTCACTTGCATAATACTTAACCAAGCAAATCCTCCCCAGAACAGTTGCTAATGTATTAAATACTTTAAGCTATCTTACTGATATCACCACCTTCAATAATAGTGTTTTAATGACGGTACTTTACGCTATAATAGGATAAAATTATCTAGGGACTTTTTGTCATCGCACAGCAGCGGTTTAAACCCAGCACTTGAAACAATGGATCACGATACCACAAGAGAGAGGCATTTGGGATAAAATCTTTATTCCTCAGCAAAAAACGCCATGAATAAAGAAAGTTTTTTGTTCTTTCCCTACCTTTAATAATCACTGTCTTGATCCTCTAAAGAACAATAGGTAAACTCACCTTTAGGCATCCAACAAAGGCAGCACAAAAAATAAAAGAATAAAGAGAGTTGAGTTTTTTTCTAAAGCGCCTCAAAACTTTCTGCACAATATATTCTATAAGACTTTTTTCATAACAAACATTTTGCAAGCATTTTTATCTTTCTCTCACACAGCTTTCATTCTCAGGCTTTGACAGCATAAACCACCGCCACATTGACAGGACGTGTTTCATCTCCCCCTGTTTTTTGCAACAAGACCTTATGTTCATGCTCTCCCGCAGGACCTGTCAACAAATTTTTATTGTAAATTTGAGCCAGATTTCTATAATATTCACCGTGATTCATATCCCAAACTACCTTTTCAATCATGGGGTAACTATGCTGGTGGTTACCTGTTGAATCTGTTTTTCCTTCATGGGTATGAGATTTAAAAGACTCTTCTTGTCGACTTCCCAAGCGACGTCCTTTATCAATTGCTTTTCCACTATCGAGCCCTCGTAAAAACATTCCACGCAAATCGGGAACATTGAATGTTGTTCTCCCATCTCCTTTTCCCCATGTTTCTCCCAAAACAGCAAAGAGATTAGCATAGTTCCTTCGCGAATATTCTTTACCATCACAGAGTAACCATCCAGAGGGTATTTTTTCTGTAGCAAAAGTCCCAATAAATCCAGAAGAAAAAGTTTCAGGCAAAGGAGGAAAGGGAGGGATTTCAGGAAGTTTTATAGTAGGATTGGTTAAAAACCAGCCATCAGCATTTTTTCCGGCAATATCATGCGTATAGACGACTTCATAAAGCCCCCCCTTTTGAATTTCCTCCCCTTTTAAAGGCATGATACCCTCTGGCGTTGCCATATAAGTTGGTCTTGGAAGTAATTGATTCAAAGAAATATTTGTCTTTCCTCTATTGACGCCTTGTGCTTTAAAGCGCACAACAATGCCATCCATATAAGTCTCAAAAAAAGACTTTGTTGCCAAACGAAGTGATGTCCTCTCGTTTTCCACATCGACAGTAAACTGTGTTTCAATCCCGCCCCCATTATCCAACAAATATTCTTTGATGCGTTGCATCATAGCGCGAGCACTATCATTGACTGTGCTTGGCGGTTGCCCTTCTGCCCAGTTTATACTTTCATCGGCATAAGCATTTTCTGATGCAACAATTGACCAATCATAAATCGAACTCATAGAAGATACTCTTTTTTCAAAAAGGGAAAACGAGCAAAAAATGAAGAAAAGAAAGCCGCAACTTTATTTTTAGATGCCGGTATTTTTTCCATTTTCACTTTTTCCATTTTCAAACCTATTTTGTCATAATCAACATGCAATAACTTTGTTTTTGCATTGACATAAACAGCTTCAGGCTTCACACGCAACACATCTTGCGCCATAACGCCCTGATAACGTTGTGGATTTCCTTTATAATTAAAGGTATAAAGTGGATATCCCTTTTTCTGCCCCACAGGGATAATATTTTCTTTTGCTCTCACATCACAAAGCCCTAAAATTCCTCCGACCAATCCAAGCACTTGCTGCGCATCACGCAACGGATCTTTTGTCACAGAAGGTATTGTTGTAGATTTTCCTGAAGTTGTTCCGTAATTTCCAGCGGCCTGTGTTCCTACCTGTAACAAGCGTTCTAAGCGATTCCAATCTTGATTATCTTTTTCTGACCATTTTTGGCGCTCCGCATCTAAGACATTTTGACGATTCATATCTTGAATCATTCCTCCTTTCAAAGCATTGCTTTGCGCATTACTCTGTCCTTGATAATAGCTATTTGCTGCATTAACCTGATCCTGCTGAGAGCGATCAATCATCTGGTTCGCGTTCATCATATTATTAATATCTTGATTATACTGCTGTACCGCAGCATTTGTTGCCAAGGCGCCTAACTCATCGGCCAGCACACCAGTATGAGCGCCAGAACCATAACGTCCTGCCCCAGACATAGATTGATTAATCGCATCAGAAGTTTTATTCAGAGCATTTTGCAATGCAGTATTAAATTTACTATTGCTTCCAATCCAGCTTCCCTTAGCCATACCGGAAAGATTTGTAGCGCTGTTGGTTGGTGCATTCAACCATTGCGTTACCGTTGGATTATTATAGAGCCCTGCTGCTTGTTGTAAACCAGTTAGCGCATTTTTTGTCATATCGCTAAGACCGGCAACTCTCTCTCCCTGATAAACGTTTCCGCCAATTCCTTTATTATAAAGTCCAAGCGCGTTAGCACTGGCTTGTTTAAGAATATCAGCGGCCCAAGCGGGTGGTGCATTTGTTTGTGTTGTTGTCTGTACTTGAGGTGTTTTTTTTCTACTCATGAACCCAGAACCTTTCTATATTGAATAAGATTACGAGAATATCCGTGATGAGCGAGCTTTTTCGCCCATCCAGTTCTTCCAAACATGTGCATTTCGTCCGCATTGATTGTTCGCGCCCATTTTTCGACTTCATCAATCAACTTGACCAATTTCAGCCCTCCCTCTCCCGCAAGATCTGAGAGAACGACGCATTTTTTTCCCGTATGGGTTATTTCAACTTTGGTAATTGCAAAAGCACTAAATTGGATTTTATTTTTTAAGACCAGCCACAATTGTGCTTGTCCTGTAGCGATTTCTTCAGCAATTTTTTCCAGACAAACATCATCCGGAAAGCGCTGCGCATATTTTTTCAATGCAGCATTGAATGCCTCTTGATAGGGAGCTATTTTTTCCCATGGCCACTGCTCTGTCAGATGAGCAGAATATAAATCTTGACTCTCAAGCATCATAATTTGGGCTCTTTTAGCTTTGTCACCCCCTCTTTGAGCAATACGCATCCCCATACGTACTTCACGCGTTCGTGCTTACCGCACAACTTTCAAAAAGAAGAAGAGAGACACCACAACAAAAAAGAATTCCCCATCATCCCTTGTAACAAGAAATAGGGAATACGCCATTCCTACTTTATAGAAACCATGGTGCAGCCTATTTTTCCTTTATTGCAGAAAAGCATGAAACATAACGCACCACATTGTTCTTCATACTATAAAGACACGGCTTATCGCATTGTGCCTTTGTTTATAAAGGCTTGGGAAGCCTATGGGGCATTTGTTCTTTAATAATAGAGGCTTTGAACCTATCGCATGGTATTATAAAAGGGCATGCCTATCGCATGGTATTATAAAAGGGCATGCCTATCGCATGCCGGCAGACGTCAATTCCACATCAAATCCGGTGACATGAGTCCAATTCACCCCTTCAGGAATACGCAATTTAAAGCGATAAAACCGTGCCCTTGCGCGACAATGAATTTGTCCAGTATTATAAGAGGGTTGTTTTTCTGGCAACCAAACAGTTTCCTCTTCAAGAGATTGTCGAAAGCGCATTCCCACAGATAAATAAAACTTTCCACTATTGACCTGAGGCATAATATTTTTCACGCGTGTTATCATGCCATTTGTCTGTCCCATTTCTTGTGATATCACCACACAAGCCATAGGACACCCAGAAAACGACCCCAGTCTGCCCTGTTGATCAAATGCCCCCAGCATAGGTGATTCATTTCTCCACACTTTACTATCAAGAGAAAAGGACAAATCGTCAATATTCTTAGTCACAAAATCAAGACCTTCTAGAGTTGTTCCGGCTAAGAAAATAGGCAATATCATTTTGATATCGACGAGAGCTTTTGTCCATTTTTGCAATCCCCAATCATAAATGAGCAAGATCCGTTTATGAATGTTCTCATCAGAATCAACCATCCAATAAACACGATTATACACCCCATCGATAGCAGCCGACAGGGTGTACAGATTATCCTTCCTTGATTTTGCTGTCATCGTTCGATCCACTTTTTCGAACCCAATAGGGATAATCTGTCCCTCATTTGTTATTTGATAAAAACCGCCCTCATCGGCAAAGAATGCTAAATCGCCCCGACAAACGATTGATTCAGCATTTTTAGCGCCTCGTTTATCGTGGATTTTTTGGAAACTAAAAATAATCTTTGATCCAGGGATAAAAGAACCGGCATAGATTGCAGAACGCATAAAGATAATTGGATTTGTTGTCTCGGTTGCCCCTTGGACGAATCCGCCATCAGGAAAATCTTGATAATCACAACTTTTTTTCCCCACGGTCCAAAATTCAGCATCATTCAATCCAGACCAATGAACCCGTCTTGGATTTTCGGTTAATTTCATCAAACAAACGAAATCTCCCCAGATTCGAACAATCCCCGCCTGTGGCGGATTACCTCCCAAATTTCTAAATGTTTTATCATGGTTAATATCGATCACTTGTGGTCTATCATTGGCATTAACAGCAATGATCAAATCACCAAACAAAGCAAAAGACCACGGAGCATCGATATTAGCAAGATAAGATTTTCCTTTTTGGCTAATATCCCTCCACTTCATTGTTGTATTATCAAGCAAGTAGATTTTTTCTCTTGTCCCAGCAATAATAGAAACCCCATTTTTTGTTTTAACCGCAAGAGCGCCTAAAATTGGCTCCGGACAAGGCTCTGATAAAGGTTCAAAACTTGGCATAGGAATATAGGAGCCATCAGCTGGAAGCACATTAACAAGTTCATCAGTAAAAATTCCATTGATATCCGCCACATCGGGTCGATAATCAGCGATTGGGAAAAAAGCCATCAAGACCCCCATAAAATCTTTGAAGAGCCCAGTGCCATTCAAGACACCAAGGCTTATTAATAATAAAAAAACTACAAAAGCCCTTAGAACAAAACTCTAAAGGCATAAAATTTAAGAAAATAAACAACCTTAGGTTGTTTAATGCATCAAAAAAACGATACCATCAATAATAGCCACCCCAACGCCATCCACCAGCGCCAAACCAAAATCAACTGCCCGCAATCACCCACAATGACGGGGGAAAAAGCCATTAAGGCCCCCATAAAATCTTTGAAGAGCCCAGTGCCATTCAAGACACCAAGGCTTATTGATAAAAACTATAAAAGCCCTTAGAACAAAACTCTAAAGGCATAAAATGCAAGAAAATAAACAACCTCAAGTTGTTTAATTCATCGAGCAAAATGTGACCATAAAGAATGGTGGAGCCCAACGCCATCCACCAGCGCCTAACCAAAACCAACCGTCGTCACCAATCCCCATGATTGGGAAAGAGCCTTAAAACCCTTCATAAAATCTCTAAAAGAGCCCAGTGCCATTCAAAACACCAAGGCTTATTGATAAAACTAACCATAAAAGCCCTTAGAACAAAACTCTAAGGACATAAAGTACCATAATACACAACCTCAGGCTGTCTCATTTATCGAGCAAAATGTGACCATAAAGAATGGTGGAGCCCAACGCCAAACACCAGCGCTTCACCATCAACACCCAACGCGCATCCAACCATAAAGGACAAACCAACCTTCAACGCCCGCCATAAACGATTTCGAAAAAAGCCTTTTAAAAACGCATTGGACGAATTTTTGAAGAACCTTTTCGACGCGATGTTTCAATACGCAAAGCTTGAAGCTGTTCTTGAAAATCTCTGAAAGAAACGGCGGCATATTCAGGATCTTTAAGGATATTTTTATACAATTCATATTTTGCCCGCGCTTTAATAAGATCAAAAGCATGAAGCAACCAAGGATTATCATCTTCTCTCAGCTGTTCATCCGCAATATGAATAGGAGCATACGAGAGCTTTACGGTTTCCACATGTTCTGGTGTTGGAAAGAGACCTATTTTTTGATCAAGGTACGTATAAAAGAATGGCGTTCCCAGTACAGGATGCGCGCCATATTGTTGATGCAACACTTCCAAGGGCTTAAAAAACAATTTTGTTGGTGTTTCATCGTTTGTTGCTAAAAAGACGCTCTCTAAAACCTTTTCTGATTTAATACAAATTCCCTCTTCTTGCCCATACCATGTTTTACCACTTTGTGTTTTAAACGTCCTTTCTCTTTTTTCATTAAAGAAAAAGGGTTCGCGTTCACACAAACGCAAAGCCGTAAAAATTGAATCTTGAATTTGCAGGGAATATTCCGCTGTTGTATCGTCAATTTCATCTTGAATAAGCGCGACCATATAAGCAAAAGTTTTAGAATGGTCTGAATGTGTAAGGTTTAGATTTTGGGGATCAGTGGATAAAGTGGTCATAAGCCTGTCCTTGTTTCTGGAAGCATTTTAAATTTTTCCCCCAACAGATCCCTCTTGTTGGGGGAAGAGAGCAAACATTCGCTTTAAGCGGGCGCTCCATAAGTTGGGATGACGATAGTGCCAAAATCCTGAGCCCCTTGCGTACTTCCTGGCAAGGTAAAGCAAGTTTTTTTCATACCGATAATGGTTTTTGCCGCGACCCCGAATTCTCTTTCATAGTCGAAGAGTTCTTCCACCAATTTATAGCGTGTTGCTCCTCGATCTTTACCAAAAGCAATCACAGCACTCTGCGCACCAAGCAGAACAGCCCGCCGCACATTTGGTACAGCTTTATTTGCCGTCCCAGATTCAACCCCTTCGGTAATATGTTCAGCTTCGCGTAAAACCACACCATTATACATGCCCAAAGACCCATCATAGAGCGGATTTTTGATACGACTTCCACTATAGATTGCCTTAGTAATGTCGAGCCATTGCCCCGCATCTGTATTAGTTCGCAATTGCGTCACTTGGGTTGGGTGCAGATACAGCACATAGACATTTTCGCCATCAATCCGCACAGGTCTAATTTTAGGATTTGCCAATTTAGCCCGTTCGACAGCTTTATCAATGAGCTTAAGATCAAAAACATCGCCTTCTTTTAAGTCCTCATCTTTTGCTTTATCGTTAGGACGTACCACGCGTTTATTGGTTGGTGCCGTTGGCGCATTAAACCCATAATGGACAGGTTTAAGAGTAATCGTACGTCCCTCAAAGTTAATAGCTTTTGCGGTATAACCACACACTTGAATGAAGAACATCATACTCAGACGATCTGCATACCAATCAACCAAACCATTTTTTGCCTCGGTGCGCAAATCATGGAGAATTCGTTGCTGATCAATTGTTCCCTCATTTTTGACACGCACAGCATGAACGAGTTCATTAATTGCCAAGCGATCATTGAGAAACTGTAAAGCTTCTTCATTGCCTTCCAATGTCTGCCCTTCACTCACCCCATCGCCTAGCAACTGCACACGCAAATTAAAGCTAATGGCATCCCCACTTGCTTTCGTGGTTTCATCCTTTAATTGTACGATACTGTTTGAATCATTTCCAATCAACGGTGCAATTGGAAGTGCTTTTGAGACTTCTTGGTTTAATAATTTAGACCATGTGCGCACTGCCATTGGGTCATTAAGTCCGATATAAGTTACAGTCATTTTGTCCTCTAAAAGTTTTATTGACATAAAAAACCCGGCAAAGCGCCGGTTGTTAAAACACCACATTTTATTTCAAATGGTGAATAGTTTGTTCGTGAGTTTTATCTAATTTCTGTTAGCGTCTGCCTCCTCCTTATAAGAGCTCTCCTCACCGCATCCGTGCTTTGAGAAATCCCCACTCCCCCCGCCCCTGTTCCCTCAAAAAACGCCTGCCACCTTCACGCCCCAAAAGCCGCTCCACGTTCCCGCAAAAGACCCTGCCACATTTTTGTTTTTAAAATTCTCTTCCCCCCATTAAACGATTAAAAGCAGCTTTATTTTTAGGATCAGCAACCCAAGCGCTAAATTCTGCTTCTGACATTTTATCAAGCATATCCAAAGAAATCGGCCCATTTGGCGTTAAACCGTTATAAGCAGCAAGAGTACGCGCAGAATTGTGTCTTTCCTGTAAATTTTCATCCATGTTATTGGGAACATTTGTGTAGCCAATTTTTTGTGCAATCGTGTAAATCACTTCAGCAGGGTTTTGATTTTTTTGCGCACAATCGCGCAAGATCTGCTTCAACTCATCACCAATTATCGCATCAATATTTTGGGGATCTGCCATCTCAGGATAGAGCGAAGCACAAGCAGCCAACTGTTTAGCCCGCGTTTCATAAATAAAATCGGCGGCTTGATCAAAATCATGATGTTTTTGTTTAACACTGGCAACAGACTGTTGATAGAATGCGTGCAACTGTTCTGCTTCACAAACAGTCGGTTTATCTTGGGGTTTTTCATGTAAAAGCCCTTGTTTTTGGAGTGTTTTTCCCAACCATTGCATATAGCCCATAAAGTCTTTTTGTGGATCTGGTGGAACATCTTCTCCTCCTTGAACCTCTTTTTCTACCTTTTGCGAAGAGGACTGTTTTTGATGCGTTTGCCCTTGGAAATTATCTTCAAGAGTTTTTTCTTCTCTTGCAATTTCACCATCTTCTCCCTCTTGTGTTGAGACCAGAAAATCTTGTTTTAATTGGTTTTGTTCTGCCGGCGTTAAGTGTTCTTGATCCATGACATTAGCCTTTTCTTTTTTTTAACAATAAAATTAAATTTTTCAGATAAAACAGCCTGTGAGCATTTATTCCCTCAATGCTCTCCCATCACTTGGGCTCCACCATTCCCCACCATGTTCACCCCACATAACGGCAAGACTCCCTCTCCACCCTGTTTTCCCCAACAGGAATAGTCCCATAAAACAGCTCTTCGAAGATAAAGGAAGACGACATTATGCTATGGAAATTGTATCGATAAGCAATTTCTGGTAGATGGAATTTATCAGAAGTCGCGCATGACAAAGCGTCCTATTGTTGAGCCTTTACTGTCTGCAACATCTGCATTATCTGCTCTGTTCCCACATTACCCCCCATCTGTGCTGAGGCATTTTGCTCTTCTTGGAGAGCGTTTTGCGCCTTTATAGCGATTTTATGAATGAGTGAAGCGGGTAAAGGCGAATAGCGTAAAAGATCGAGCATAATCTCTGGCGTTGCAAAATTTTGCATCAAAGGAAGCAATTGCATGATCAATGCAAAAGTACGCTCTTTTTCATTAAGACTTGTTGGCGCATCATCCACGACAATATCATATTCCAAACTTGTCACCATTTCGCGTGTCAGTGGAACATATTGAGCATTTTCATCCCCGGCAATACGGACCAACCGCCCATCGGAGAGATAATTTTGAATAAGATAGAGAATAATTTTTCCCTGTCGTTGCCGATATCGACGCAACCCATCAAAAAAGGAAGCCAAAAGATTAAGTGACGATTGTCGCCGTTGTTGTTCAAGAATGCCAGGCTGATTGACAGCTCGCGTCCCAATAAATTCAGAAGACAATCCCGTCACCTGTTCGAGAGCACTCTTTGCTTCATTAAACAATTGAAAAAAACCTTGCGGAAATTGCGCCACGGGTTTAGGCTGGATTCTTCCGCCAGAGACAGCCCCACTTTTCAACCAAGTAATACTATCGGCTCTAGCCCAACTCTCGACGGCTTGTCGATCATCATCAAAAGCATCGCGTTCTGCCATAATGCCGCCTTTTGATTGGCTATTGAGCAAATGCATTACTTGACTAAAATATTTGTTTGCCCACCGTTGCGGATCTTTTGTTGGCTTAACAATTCCGTAAAACTGTCGGCTTAACTTATCAAAAGTACCGGTAATACACTCCCATCCCAATTGATTGGGTGGAACCAAGGGCTTATCAGGCGCTTCGAGCAGCTTTCTGCCCAAAAATGCCCGTTTGACAATTTTTTTGGTCAACTTTGTTGCTTGAATATGAGGAAAGGTTTTGCTTAAATTTTGGAAATCCTGCTCTGAATAATCGATAAATTTTCCACTTTGCGGCTCAAGGACTTTATAAACCACCTCGCGTTCAAACCAGCGACATTCTGCCAATGTCACCATTTTAGGACGTTGATAACAGCTTGTCTCTTCTCCCTCTACCTGATAACTTTGTGTTATCCCATTGCTGGTTGGCTGTAAAAAGCTCTGATGTTTCACCCAATCAGCATGAAGATCGCTCCAATGAACATTTGGAAACATTTGCTGCGCTACGGCAAGAGGTTTTTCATCAATATACCATAAGCGTTGAGCATCAATGAGATTAGACTTAACAGCACTTGCATCCCACACCATTTTCATAGGGTCCAGCCGCGCAATGATTGGTTTTCCTTGTGGATCTTGTTCATAATCAAGGCGTGTATCTGTCCAGCCCATGCCGCAAATAATTGCATCTTGAAAGGCATCGGAATCTTCGTATTCGCCGTCGGCTTCATCGCGAAACCATTCGGCTGCTCCTGTTAGAATCTGATTAGCAAAAGCTGCACCTTCTTGTCGTGGAATAAATTGGACTTGTCTTTTATTATTGCGCTCAGCACCGATCACAGCATTAATTAAAGGTGCAATACGGTTAAAAGTCATCACCGGTCTGTTTTGTTCGTGCAAGACGGCAAGGTCTTGCTCATTCCATTGCCGCCCATTATAAAAATCGTAATCTTCTTGGGCATTTTTTCGCCATTTTTCGACATGGGTAATATCATCCTGATACCAACCCACGAGTTTTTTAAAGAGAGCTTGATTTTCAAGCGTTTCGATTTGATCAAAAGAAGAATTTGTAGACATATTCATTAAAAAGCCATCCATGAAGTTTGAGAATGGTGAGAAGAGCGATAAGTTTTTTTTCGCACTCTAGCATTTGGTTGTTCATAAGCCACACACATCAGTCCAAAGGCATCGGCCCCATGGCTAGCCCAATCATGTTCAGCCCCTAGACCAATATTGCGCTGTTCATCACGCTTTTCATGATACCAGGCGAGCGCTTTTCTCCCCGCAGATGTTGTTTCACGATTAAACCATAGTGCAGGAAACAACCGCCTTACGGCTTCGATACGCATTTTAACAGCGCCTGTTCCTTGATTAGGAATTATTTTGGTTTGAAAACCAGCTTGTTGAAGAGCACTTTCAAAACTCACATTATAGACACGATCTTTTGTTGCGCCATCATGAGGCAAGACCATAAGAGCCTTATCATATCCCTTTTGAAAGACCCACCCCACATGCTCTGAGAGAGGTTGTCCTTGGGCTTCATAATAATCAAGCACTCGGATTTCCCTTCCAACAAACTGCGCCACCCACAATGCGGTAGCATCGGCCTTTGCGCCTGTTCCCCCAATATCCCAAAAGATTCTCACCTGCATCAAAGGGTCCCGTGGAACAGTGGTAATCCGCCCTTCCATCTCGGCTTCGAGCAGACATTTCTGATAATAAGCGCCTTGCACAGCTTGGAGATATTCTCCTTCCCAAATATGGTTATACTGCTCTGGTCTTTGCTGTAAATCGTCCATTCGATCACGATTGAGTTTTTCAGGAAATTGCGGATTATCGCGCCAATTGATTTCCACCCCTTTGATATGAGGATTATCGACATTTCGGAAACGTTTTTCCACGGGTGCATTTTCATGACATGGGTTCCATGTCACCCATAATTCTGCATTCCAATCTTTTCCTTCTTCGCGCAAAGTTGGAATAAGTGTTTGCCAAGCAGTTTCTGTCACGGGCTCCGCCTCATCCACCCAACAAAGGAAGACGCGCCCCATTGATTTAATGCTTGCGATATTGCGATCAAGCCCAGCAAAGACATAGACAATCCGTCCATCTTTTGACTTAATATATTTATCGCCGATTTCATAATAGTCTTGTAAAAAAGAATAAGCTTCGATAGCGCGTTTAATTTCTTCCAACGAACTTTCATTAAGAGAATTTTGAAATTGCCTTGCACAAAGGATAATACCGCGTTCTCCAGCCATTCCATGGCGATATCCCACCACGGCCGACATCAAAGCAAAAGAACGTGTTTTTCCAGAACCGCGTCCTCCCCAAGCGGCTCGCACATCGGCATTTCCAGTAAAAACAGGAATAAGCTTTGGAATAAGAGCTACTTGAGCCGTTTTCTGCTCAATTTTTTGAGAAATTTTCTGAACCGTTGTCATTATAAATTTTCATACTTTAGCAATAATTGCGCTGCACCCTTTTGCTTATCCCAAGTTTCATTATCCCAGAGCAATTGAACGAAAAACGCCCTTCTCAAAAGCAGCGCTTTATCTTTTCTTCATCGCACATGTTCAATAAATTTCACTTTTTTACATGAGATCCCCTTGACTCCACCTATATGCCCCAACGTCCTTATCCCCCCAAAGATCATTATCTCCCCAAAGGTCCCTATTTCCCCAACACACCCCTCAAACACCGCGCCTGTCATCCCCCAACCACAAGCACAGTATCCCCCCAAATCATAGCCTCAGCACACGCTCTCAGGCATATCCAAAGCCCAACATCCTCCAAGACCATGCCTCTCAAGCATCACCAATCCTCACACTTTATCCCCCAAGATACCCCCCACCAAAACACATGCATCCCGCAAGCATAACACTTCTCTCAAGTTTCATGCCCCTCACCCATCAAAACACTGTTCCATATCCACCACACAAATACCCTGCACCAAACCCTCCAGCACACGGGCCCTTACGGCATCATTCACCAAAGCCCCTTCCCAGTATCACGAGCGCCTACAAGCGCGATAGCCTCCGCTTCAATCCCCTCAAGATAGGCAATCACTAAAGCATCCCCCTTCCAAGACATCACCCCACATCATCCACCTCAACCTAACATTTTTCAATATCACAAACCTCAGTTATCGAGGTATCACACTTCTCCGGTTCAGTATTTTTGGGCTTCACTGGTACAATCTCAATACGCGAAACTGCTTTAACATCTCCCCCATTTCAATAACGAGAAAAGACCAAACCTTCACCAGAAATCCAAAACAGCAAATATCATCAAGCACTCCCCAACATCTTTCAGGTATCGCGCCCCTCACACATCGCCATAAAAGCATCTTGCCCTCGCCGCTTCACACAGACCACCCCAGACACCATATACCCCAAAAAACACCATATGCACCGAAGTCTCCTCCAGTCCACGTCCTCATGCATCCCCCACCAAAGCCCAACAACTTCACAGCTCACACGCCTAAAGCACTCAGCCCCTCACCGCAATTTCAATCATAAGCTTTCAGACAAACACCTAGCATCCCCGTTCAAAGACAATATCCCTTAAACATCATATGCCCAACCCAATATTTTCTCGTAGCTTCAAGCCTCAATAACCAAAGGATCAGGCTTCTCCGGTTCAGTATTTTTGGGCTTCACTGGCACAATCTCAATACGCGAAACTGTTTTAACATCTCCCCCTGCTTCTCCCGTAACCTGAAGAGGCAAGACTTTTGCCAGCAGCGAAAAAAAAGGAACAGGATTATTCAACGCATGATATTGAAGATAAGACACCAGCCCATCCTCACCATAGTGATATCCAGCCTGCTCAGCGGCTGTCAAAAGAGCTTCATTAAATCGCTTTGTTGTTTTATTCAAAGTTGTTTTTTTACGCCCTTTTCGACGTAAGGGAAGACAATGTTCATCTACCATCATCATGTTCCTTCCAACTAAAGAAAAACCAATACTTCAAACACAAAAAATGACATGAAAATCAGCAACAAAATTTAACAAGCCATCAACAATAAAAAATGAGACCACACCCTAAAAGACAAGAACCCACATAAAGCCCAAATCCTCCGCATAATTTTACAGATACACGTTTTTACGCTTTTCCATCTTTACAGAAAAAAACCAAATGAAACGCCCACATCACCACCCCACGCAGCTCTGTAAACACGGATTTGTCAACAACTCAGCTTCTCACTCTAACGGATTCCCCTGCTGATTATTTCATATGGCTATCTCACACTTCAAAGAATGGTGTTTCATCAAACACGCCAGATAAACTCTGATCTACAATTCGACTTCAAAAAGCAAATTTTCCTCTGCTAAATAAAGCTTCCACCCCGCACCGGTTTTAAACTATAATCCAACCTCTTACCCAATAAATTCCCCTACTAACATCAGATTACCGCCCCCAAACATCCCTATTTTACAGTATAACCGTACAGCAAACATTTTAATTGTTCTTGCCAATCTTCCGAAACTACTTTACTGATAGGCTTGTGTTTTTGATCGTCCACGCAACGGTCAAATAGGGAGTTGAAAACCCGAACGCTCGGTACATAAATTTATCCCGCTTTGCGGATATCCCGGAATTCCGGGAGTTTTTGCTATGTCCAAGTGCTTTTCAGCACTAAAAGCAAAAAGCTGATCCGAGTGTCAGTATTTTCAACCTCCCGGAATACTCATGCGAGGGCGCTCGCAACCGGAGGGGAGCTTGAAGTGCAAACTAAAAATTCACATTTCAATGATATTTCAATAGGCAAAAGAATCCGTCACAGACGCATTTCAATGGGGCTTTCTCAAAAGGAATTAGGAAGCCATTTAGGTGTCAGTTTCCAACAAATCCAGAAATACGAAAAAGGTTTAAATCGTGTAAGCGCGGGGTGTTTGCTCGAAATTGCCAAAAAACTAGAGGTTCCTATGAACTTTTTTTATGCAGACCTTTTAACAGCAGATATTCCCACAAAGGAAAATCTCTCACACCACGATCAAGACACCTATAGCGAAAAAGAACACGCCCTTTTAAAAAACTTTAGAGAACTCAAACCGAAAAAACAAAAAGCAATCTTGTGGTTGATTTCTGATTAAGTAAAAGCCCATATAAAGCCCAAATCCTCTGCTTCATTTTACGGATACCATTTTTACGCTTTTCTATATTTACAGAAAAAAACCAAACGAAACCTCCCAACCACACCCCACGCAGCTCTGTAAACGCTGATCTGTCAACAATCCAGCTTATTGTTTAGCGAATCCTATTGCTCATTATTTCATATGATTATTACTATCTCTCAAAGCATAGTGTTTTATCAAACTTTCCAATTCAGCCCTAAAATATTCATCCCCCACGGGCGCAAGAAACGCCTTATTAAATTATAATGCCCCACAATCACCGCCCCTCAAAGAGCAGTGTTTGACAGCATGATAGGATAAAAATTCAATGGATAAAATAAACTTGCGAAAGCAAAAATCTTTACCGTTAAAAATCTTTTTTTCAAAAAATCTGAAATTGTGGCCGATAATAAGATTGTGAAAACATCCATTACACAACAAAACTTATCAACTCTGATACAAATAGAACAGAGGTCATACTTACAATTCATGTGATAGAAAAAACAAATGAAGAAAATTTTATAGAAATCTTTGCTGATGGAATTCAAACAGTTTTTAATTTATCTCATACAGATCATCGTGCTTTAGTAATTGTTTTAGAAGAATGTCAAATAGAGCCATCCTCTACCAAGTCAGATATCTCATCTAATGAATATCAAACAGATCTCAAAGACTTTACAAAAATATGACTTGTATCATTTTTCGTATTGTATATATTATAAGCCATCTTAATTTAAGCGCGTGAGGGGAAAATGATATCAAACTTACAAACAAGCAAAAAGGCATTAGTTCTTTTGCTTTTATGGCTTCGTGGTCCTTTAAGATTGATATTAAGTATTATAGTGATTATGGGGTTTATAGGATTGCTTACAGTTCCTATTATGATATTATCAATGGGTTTGTCAAAAGCACTAATAAGCATTGCAATTTGGTCGTTTATATTAGGTTTTGGCTCTTTCCTTCTAATTCTCTCTTATGATAGATTTATAAGATATTTACCATAAACTGTTTCCGTATTTTCCCATTAACAATGCTAATAAAAAACAAAAGATCGCGATAATTCAATCTGTATTCCAACGCAATAAATCATCTCATACCTTGGAGTAATGATATTGACACATACAATGTTTAAAGAGGGGTAAAAATGAAAAAAACCATTTTATTATGCATAGTTATATTAGCTGTAGGATTTAGTATTACCGGTTGTGGTAAAACTGAAGAGGGAAAGCGTCAAGCCAAACAAGAAGAACAAGCTAAAAAGTTTTTTGATGAAGAATTAACCTCTACAGATCGTAATCATGCATTTTAAATAAATGCCCTACGACAATAAAGTGTGAATTTTGACTTCCACCCCTCACCTCAAAGGACGAAGACTCCATTCAGCGCCATTCTTGTGAACAGTCCAGCTTCTTCTCTAGAAGGCGTCAGTTTTCAACAAATCCAAAAATACGAAAAAGGCTTCAATCGTGTAAGCGCAGAACGTTTACAAGAAATTGCCAACATCTTAAAAGTTCCCATTACCTTTTTTATGCCGATATTGCGATAAAAGCAGATATTCCCACAAAGGAAAATGCTCTCCCCCATGATCAAGACACCTATAGCGAAAAAGAACACGCCCTTTTAAAAAACTTTAGAGAACTCGAAGCGAAAAAACAAAAAGCAATCTTGTGGTTGATTTCTGATTAAGTAAAAGCCCATATAAAGCCCAAATCCTCTGCTTCATTTTACGGACACCGTTTTTACGCTTTTCTATATTTACAGAAAAAAAACCAAACGAAACGCCCACATCACCACCCCATGCACCACTGAATAAACACTGATCTGTTCACAATCCAGCTAGCTTATCCAGCGGGTTTTCTTATTGATTTCAGATCACCACACCTAAAAGAGCAAAAATTCCTATAAGTACGAGTCGACAATTCCACTTCAAAAAACAGATCTCCCCACTGGATAAATCTTCTATCCCGCACCAGTTTGTAAACTATAATCCAGCCTCTTGCCAAACAAATACCCCTTATTGACTTCACAGATCACCGTTTCATTCACAAACGCGCACCCTAGTTCTCCATATTCCATACCATGATAAAAGCATACACAAAGCATAAAACCCCATCTCCTTTTTTACAGTTACACGTTTTTACGCTTTTGCGTATTTACTCTTTTACATTTTTATAAAACGAGCTCCCTTTACGCACACAATGCATCCTTGACCTCATTCCTCAAGCAAAACTGCTTATAAAGAATTCCTTTTTCATCCAATAAAAGCGCCCCTTTTTCAAAGAGCATTATTCTCGAGCAATGGCAGCTTTCTTAAAAATCTCTCTTAAGAGTGCACAAAAACTTATTGCTTATAGGATAAATTTTTCTCGATTCTTCTAAGGAAACATCCATTACAACTCATATCTTCCCCCCACTATACTTGGAAACATCTGATCTGTATTAATGTCCTGCTTTCCATGGAAATTTGACATCAGACACGAAATCTTTTTATGAAAGTTTTTTCCCTTTTTACGATGTTTTTTCACCAGCCTTCTCAAAGCTGTTTCCTAAATTTTTGCAACCGCTAAGCTTATAGGATTTAATGAGAAAGTTTTAGACTCTAGAAAGAGTTCAACAAATCAGA
>NZ_JBHIQU010000005.1:67848-108905 GCF_042196725.1 Bartonella sp. AC158YNML | reverse complement strand
TCCAAACAACAGAGAAATCAGATCCAAACAACAGAGAAATCAGATCCAAACAACAGAGAAATCAGATCCAAACAACAGAGAAATCAGATCCAAACAACAAAGAAATCAGATCTCCCATTCTCACCAGATCATCTTACCTATGGACTTTACCCGGTTTAAACGCACAATTCCGATTGTATCATTATGATACCTTTTTAGATTTACCTTGTCAAGTTTTTATATTTTTCTTTTAATATTTTTGTCATTTTTTATCATATTTCTGTCTCTTATGCAAACAGGATGCCCAAAAAAAACATCATTGTGTTTCTATTTGCACAGTTGTAAAAATATCTCTTACAGCTTTCCCCATTTCATGAAAGCGCGTATTCATTATATAATCACTCATGATATAATAATGGGAAATTCGCCAATAAATGGTCATCCCTTGTTTTAGCTTCTTTACACTTACATAAAAGAAGCACGCCAGAACCAGCATATTACCAATATTGCGATAATCTTCTCATAAGAATTTTCTAATCTCCCCACACCTCAAAGAGCGAAAGTTCCGACAAGAAGCGAATGATACTTGCACTTCTTTTTCACGGCTCCACACTTTTACGCTTTTACGTCTTTACAGAACAAAACCAAATGAAACGTCCCCCCTCCACACAACGATTTGATAAAAACAAACCGCATCTCCAACAATAGATTTCTGTAAAGAATCCATAGGAATTTTATCGATCAGATTTAACCCTTAGATTAGTATACAAAACTACATGACAAAAAGTCATTTCCTATAAAAGAAAGGGTAAAAACTCTATGATTGAGACAAAATATGAGGAATGGCGAGCAGTAAAAATTAATATCTTTTGTCCCCATAACTTTGAAATTATAAGCTGGACAAATGATCCTTATTGACTGCATAATGTAATTTTACATCTGTAAGTTTTTACAGGTTAATTCAATCCCACCGTTTCCCCCAACATCTCATCATGATGATCTACGCTTTTTGGACACACTGGCAAAGGGGGGATCATCTATTATACGTACGTATATAATAATGTGTTGCGCCATCTGAATCATAAGAAACAAAAGACAATATACCTATCTCTATTCGCGTTATTCTATAAGTCAAAATGACACCGTTTTGCTGTTTTGGTTGATCTGTATAGATCACGGTATATCCATTCCGTCGCAACAGATCAATAAATACAGGAGTAAAGTTGTCTTCTGTGTTACTTTTTTTCACAATAAGTGTTGTTTTAGCGGGCGGCAAAGGTTTTTTAAGATTGTGAACAAAATCGTTAGCAATTAATTTTATATCGTCCTTCGTAATATTTTGAACAACATAACTTGATGAATAATTATTGATAGATGCGCACCCCGCCACCAACACAAGCGGTAACGGTAATAAATATTTTGACATCTTAACTCCCCTCGCATTCTCTCTCGACAAAGCTCTTACACCAGAAATAAGAGCAACCTTGCTTATCAATAAAAGTATTAACAACCTATTGGTTTGCAATCAAGCGATAAGTAATCAATTTTTCAGGAATAAAAAAAATGACACCATCTCCAAGCACTCTCAAAGTTTATACTTAACATACAAAAAAATATATATTAAAAGGACTTGACCACCTCCTTACACCTCAAAGAACGGGGGAGCACCCAACACCATTCTGTGCACAATTCGGCTTCTCTTGGGCGGGTTCTTCTTGGCTTCAGACTCATAACAGTTTACTTTAAAAGGCGCGACAGACAAGTCCTGCTTAAGAATACGCAGAGCGTTCTAGTGAGTATTACGTGACAATATATTCAAAACACCAACAAGATCTGTATTATTACTGTAACCGCCAATCTACCCCCCATGTAAGTCTACCCATGTAAAAGTGATCTGTATTTGGCAATTTTCTTCAGCAACATAAAACATATATTAAGACACCGACCACCGCTCCACAATCCCACGTCCAGTTCTCAAAAATAACTCCCTCTCAAAGACCAAAGCACCCCACCCAGCACCGCTTCCATCCCGCATCGATTTGCAAACAATGCGCTGAAAACAAGCCTAATGGCTTGCAGCAAGCTCCCCTTACCAACCACGCATGCAGATCAGTCTCCTTTCCTCAAAAGAAGGCACGGTATAATAAGATTATCACTGCGCTTTATACCGTAAATTTTCCCAAATTTATGTTTCAGGTAAAAACGCCAACCGATCACCTTGCTTTTCAATTGTCACCACCGTCTCGTCGTGAATTTCTCCAAACAAGATTTTCTCTGCGAGAGGGTCTTGAATTTCCTTTTGAATAATCCGTTTAAGCGGACGAGCACCATAGAGCGGATCATAGCCCTTATCGGCAAGAAATTTTCTCACCTCTGGCTCGATTTGCAAAGTTATTTTGCGTTCATTGAGTAGATTTTGCAAATGTTGTATCTGAATATCAACGATAGCCTCCATATCGTGACGTTGCAGCCTTTGAAAGAGAATAATCTCATCAATACGGTTTAAAAATTCAGGACGGAAAGCGGCTTTGACGACATTCATAACATCATTTTTTGCCTGATCTGTTGCTTGCCCTTCAGGCAAAGCAGTTAAAAACTCAGCACCAAGATTAGAAGTCATAATCAGCAAGGTATTTCGAAAGTCAACGGTACGTCCTTGACTATCCGTCAAGCGTCCCTCATCCAACACTTGCAACAAGAGATTAAAAATATCAGGGTGTGCTTTTTCAATTTCGTCAAACAGAATGACCTGGTAAGGTCTTCTACGTACAGCCTCCGTCAGCACGCCCCCTTCTTCATATCCAACATATCCAGGAGGTGCCCCAATCAGCCGCGCCCCAGCATGCTTTTCCATATATTCCGACATATCAATACGCAACATGGCATTTGGGTCTTGAAAGAGAAAAGCGGCCAGAGCTTTGGTTAACTCGGTTTTTCCCACCCCCGTAGGTCCCAAGAACATGAAAGACCCCAGCGGACGGTTAGGATCTTGCAGCCCCGCACGCGCACGCCGTACAGCACGAGAAACAGCTTGAACAGCCTCTCCCTGCCCAATCACACGTTTGCTAATTTCATCTTCCATCCGCAACAGCGCCTCCCGTTCTGCCTCCAGCATTCGATCAACAGGAATACCGGTCCAGCGCGAAACAATCCGCGCCACATGTTCAGCTGTAACCGTTTCTTCAACGAGATGATTTTGTTGGTCATCATTTTCCGCGATACTCAATTGTTTTTCGAGTTCAGGAATGACACTATAAGCCAGTTCTCCAGCGCGTTGGAATTGTCCATCACGCTGTGCAATAGCCAAAGCATTACGGGCTTCTTCGAGTTGTTTTTTCAAATCAGCAGCATGCCCTAATTTTTGTTTCTCAGCCTGCCAAGCACTTGTCATCTCAGCGGACTGTTGTTCCAATGTTTTCAGTTCCTCCTGCACATTTTTCAACCGTTCTTTTGCTGTTGGCTCGACATCTGTTTTCAAAGCTTCCCGTTCGATCTTCAACTGTAAAATACGCCGATCAACAGCATCGAGTTCTTCCGGCTTTGAATCGACCTGCATACGCAAACGTGCCGCCGCTTCATCGATAAGATCAATAGCTTTATCCGGCAAGAAGCGATCCGTAATATAGCGGTTAGACAAACGCGCGGCCGCAATTAAAGCACTATCAGCCAAGCGCACTTTGTGATGTTGTTCATATTTTTCCTTAATACCGCGCAAGATAGAAATAGTATCTTCCAAAGAGGGTTCAGGTACAAAGACAGGCTGGAAGCGGCGTGCCAAAGCAGCATCTTTTTCGACATATTTTCGATATTCATCGAGCGTAGTAGCACCCACACAATGGAGTTCTCCGCGTGCAAGAGCAGGCTTTAACAAGTTAGACGCATCCATAGGACCATCAGATTTTCCTGCTCCAACAAGATTGTGCAATTCATCAATAAAGAGGATAATTTGTCCATTTTCGGCTTGCACCTCTGCCAGCACTGCTTTGAGACGTTCTTCGAATTCTCCACGATATTTTGCACCAGCGATAAGCGCTCCCATATCGAGCGCATAGAGTTGTTTATCCCGCAAAGTTTCAGGGACATCGCCATTGATAATGCGCAGAGCTAACCCTTCCACAATAGCTGTTTTCCCCACCCCAGGCTCACCAATCAACACGGGATTATTTTTCGTCCGCCGTGAGAGCACCTGAATAGTGCGTCGAATTTCTTCTTCTCGTCCAATAACAGGGTCGAGTTTTCCTTCGCGTGCATCTTTTGTGAGATCCCGGGCATATTTTTGCAAGGCATTATATTGTCCTTCGGCATGGGGGCTTGTTGCTGTTTTTCCTTTCCGCAGCGCATTAATTGCCCGATTAAGCGCTTGCGGGGTCAATCCTCCACTTGTTAAAATATCGGCTGTTTTTGCGGTCTTTTCCATGATCAGCGCTTGCAACATGCGCTCCACGGTCACAAACTGATCACCGGCTTTTTTCGCAATATCCTCAGCCAGCGCGAAAACTTTTGCCAATGGCTGCGAAAGATAGAGCTGTCCATTTCCCCCTTGCACTTTAGGCAAAGCATCAAGTGCTTCTTTTAGCGCCTTTTGAATAAGAGTAAGATCACCACCAGCGTTTTGGATAAGCGATGCAGCCAATCCTTGAGAATCGTCTAACAACACTTTCAGGAAATGCTCCGGCATAAACTGCTGATGATCAGAAGCAAGAGCGCTATTTTGTGCTGATTGTAAAAAACCCTGTACGCGTTCGCTATATTTTTCCAAGTTCATTTTTTTTCCTTAAACCTCAAGCCATCACCACACTTTAACCTCTCCAATATTCCACAAAAGAAACATCCAGAAAGGATTATCCAGCCTCTAAAAAACACCGCGGAAAAAGCAGCATGAAGAAGAACCGTAGTGCTAAAAAGAATATGGGTTTCTACAAGCCTCATAGCAAGAGGGAGAAAAAAAATACGCTATCATTTTAAATAAAAACCGCAACTTTTCTTATACCCCACATCATCACTCCCCTTTTTAAACTCTCACCCACAAACTCCACCATTAAAACTTAAATTTGAACAGCAGAAAAGGAGCACGCAAAAACATTTAAAACAAAGCAGTCTTTACAGCATATAGTTTAGAGTAAAAGTCAAAATTACTTTTTCTCTTTTTACTTAACAAAACATTGAGTATAAGCTTTAATATTTATAAACTTATACTGTCTTTATCAAAATAAAGGAGTTTGAGTATGTACCATATTGCAAAAAAGATTCTTTTAATACTTTTATTCCTTCTGATAAGTAAACCAAGCTATGCCATCTTTGCCGGCAAAGTTATTACAATAGAGCATGAATGGCCTGAGAATGCATTATTTGATCTATTTGTTTTCACCCAGCAAGTAAACTACGATGGTGGGCCTAACTCCATCTATTTCTGGGGAAATAAATTTGAATTCCAAAACGGAAAAAGTGGACAAATTGGTTTTTTCAACAGGAGCGGCCGTACCATTCATTTTTCTATCTGGAATGCAACGGGATGGAAGGGTAATACATGTAAGCATTTTACTCAGGAAGGTTCAGGAGTACGATGTGAAATCAAGTTTCCATGGGAAATGGGACGCAGATATCGATTATATGTTGAAAAAAATGAGAATCTAGTTACAGCGAAAGTAGTCGATTTTACAACGGGTAAAAAAGTGAATATTGGGACCATAGAAGTACCAAATACATTTGGCAAACTCCGTAAATCTTCAAGTTTTGTTGAAGACCATTCTCGTTGGAAGAGACATCTTTCCTCCTGTTATGATTTAAGTCCGCAAAGTTCGATTTTTTTTGATCCTAATGGCTTAAAACAAAACAAGCTATACGAAGGGACTCTGAAAGTTTCTAATCAAGGAAAGTGTCGAGATTCTGACCTCATCCAAACATCATGTACGTTCACTTTTTGTATGACAAGTATAAGCGACTTTGGAGGTTTAGCCTCGCCTACAGCTAAACCAGAAGTCCCCATTTCCAATGGGAAAGATCTGTCTGCAGAAACAATTTCTAACATCTTGAAACAAAAAGAGCTTGTCGTTATTCGTTCAAAAGATCGTTCTTGGGCACCCAATATCTCTTTTCCATCTCCTGCTTCATTTAAGTGGAAATCAATCTTTATAGATCATCTAGCGGCTTCTAGTTCTACGCTTCACACCACTCACGGCACACAAAAGATAACCACAGGCCAAAAGATTATGTATATGTCTGATGGAAAAACTTGGAAAATTATGAAAAAAAACTAACTTTTTTCTTCTTGATAAGCCCCTCACTCCCCTTTAAAAATAAATGGGGGGAGGAAGTTTTTTTCATTTCCCCACCACGGCTCCCTTTCCCAGTTATTTTTTCGAGCCCTGCTCTCATCCCATCGTCCCCTTTAGCTCACCTCATCACCATACTTTCAGGGCATTTTCTCCACCTTCACCTTCTCTCAAAACCCCACACCCTTTCCTCTCTATCTCCTCACCTCCCTCTTCTATCACCCTCACACCATCCTTTACCGCATCCTTTACACCACCCCGCCTCTTATCCACGCCCTCCCTTTGTCCATAGGCACTCTCTCCATTCCACGCCCCCCTTTTTCTTTCCCGTCACACACTTACAACTTACAGCACTCTTCATTCCAGCTTCCCTCCTCAATTCACAGTCTCTTCACCCCCCCATTTATTTCACCCCATCCATGCCAGACAAAAGCCCAACGTAACCCCAAAACACGCACAATGCATAAATCCATAAATCCTCCACTTCACTTTTACAGATTCACATTTTTACGCTTTTACACATTCACAGAAAACAGCCAACGAAAGATTCACCACCCCACACCGCTCGATAAACACTGGTCCGTAAACAATCCAGCTTCTTATCCAGGGAAGGACTACTGATCACTTCATATAATTATCACCACCCCTCAAAAGAGGCGTTATCAAACAAGACAAATAAGCCCTTCCTCCCAATATTCTCCACATACTCTTCTCCAGAAAACGCACTTAACACCCCTTTTCATCCCAGCTTCCCCGCTCCATTCACAAATGCGTCCCCCTATAGTTCTCTGACCATATTCCACGCCATGATAAAAGCATACACACAGTACAAATCCTCCGCATTATTTTACGGATATACGTTTTAAAGCTTTTACATATTCACAGAAATCAGACAAATAAAATTTCCACATCACCACCCCACACCGCTTTGTAAACACTGCTCTGAAAATGAATCCAGCTTTTTGCCTAGTCCCCTTACAGTCTTCAGACTACCCTCCTCAAACGACAGCACTTCATCAGGCTCAACAAATCAAAGCCCTATCATGAATATTCAAGCTCTTCACTCCCCCTTCAAATAGCGCCGTTTTACGGTATAACAGAATAGAAAATTTTTCATTTTTCTTGCCAATCTTCTGAAATTACTTTATCACTTAAAGTGTAATTTTGGTCGTCTACGCAGCGATCAAGAGGGAAGACAAGCCCTAAGTCCGAGCGTACAATTGAACCTACTTTTGTGGGTATCCCGGGATTCCGGGAGATTTTGCTATGTCCAAGTGCCACAAGCACTAAAAGCAAAATGCTGACTCGGACTCAGTACTTGTTACTCCCGGAATACCAATGCGAGGGCGCTCGCAACCGGAGGGGGGGCTTGAAGTGCCAACTAAAAATCCACATTTTATCGACATTTTGATAGGCAAAAGAATCCGTCACAGACGCATTTCAATAGGACTTTCCCAAAAAGCATTAGGAAGCCATTTAGGTGTCAGTTTTCAACAAATCCAAAAATACGAAAAAGGCTTAAATCGTGTAAGCGTAGGGTGTTTACTCAAAATCGCCCAAAAACTGGATATCCCTATAAGCTTTTTTTATGCAGACATTGCCACAAAAGAAGATCTTCCCACAAAAGAAACTCTCTTACACCACGACCAATACACCTATAGCGAAAAAGAACACACTCTTTTGAAAAACTTTAGAGAGCTCAAACCAAAAAAACAGAAGGCAATCTTGTGGTTGATTTCTGATTAAGCAAAAACGCAGGCACCAACATTATTCACCAATAGAGCCAATACCCTAAAGTATAAGCTTCAGATCATCCCTCCTCCAAACAACGCTGTTTCATCAGGCACGATAAGCAAATCCTACCTCCTCACGTCATCTTCATCCCTTCATCCCACCACCTCTTGGACACACCATCCTAACCTGTTCATACTCTCCTCCATTCCCTCTCTTCTCAAACCAACGCCTTCCCTCCTCTTCATCTCGGGCTTTTCATTCCATCCGCAAACTCTTCTCCCCTCTCTCTCCATCCTCCATTCTTTACACACCCATTCACAACATGCTCCACCCCCTCACTTCTATCCTTTACGCACCCCTTCCATTCTGCACCCATTTTTTTATTTCCTCTCCCAATACACTTTATCTAAGTCACTCTCCATTTATATTGTTCCCCCCATTTCTCAAATACTCCCATCCACACGCCGCCTCTTCATCCCAATTTCCCCCCTTAATAAACTCTTCATCCACGCCCCCCAACCTTCTCTCCCCATTCCATGCCATGACAAAAGCATACACCACGCATAAAACCGCAGCTTCCTTTTTCACGGTTCCACGTTTTTACGCCTTTACGTCTTTACAGAACAAAGCCCAATGAAACGCCCACCCTTCCACGCTGCTCTATCAACAACGCTCTACACCCCAGCTTCTTACCCAGCCCCCCTTACAAACTTCAGAGCCTCTCCTCAAACGAACAGTGTTTACGGCATAATAAGGTAAGTGAAATATATTGAAGTGATCACGCGCCACTACCTTATCCATTATCCATCGACAAAAATGCGACCAACACGAACTGCTTTAAAAAAGCTATTCAAAAAATTCTAAAACAGAAAAACGCTCATCATCTAAAAAAATGGCAAAGCAGTGCGTTTTGCACATCATCCACCTTTACTGAAGCAAAGGAGCCCCATCAGTTATCAATCCATCCCCCACCTAAAGTTTCCCATGCCTGATATCGCCGCCCTCAAACAACGGTGTGTTATAGCATAGGATAAAAAGGAGATATGAACATCGAATATATTGGCGATTTCCAGCAAACGTCCAACTTCTACACGGTTTATACCTTTTTCATATTTTTGGATTTGTTGGAAGCTTACGCCTAATTTTTTTCCCCAATTGTTCTTGAGAATTTCCCATGAAGTTTCTGCTACAACAAATTTTTTTCTTATAAAAATATCATGAGAATGCGGATTTTTATCTCGCACGTTTACCTCCCCAACTGAGTGCGCCCCCCCCTCTCGCATTGGTATTCCGGGAGTCTAAAAGTACTGAATTATAGTTAGCTTTTTGCTTTTAGAGCTGAGAAGCACTTAAACATAACAAAAACTCCCAGAATCTTATTCCCCCCACATAATGAGTTAAATTTAACGCTATAGCATTAAAAAACTGATTCACCCTTATGTTGTGTTACCTTCATACTCCTTGAAGCTAGGAAAAATGAGTTAAAACACTTAACTGAGTTGACGAGCCAATCATTCAGTACAAACAACGGACGACAAACTGCTCACCAACATCCTGATCCCCAATAAACAGCATAATCCAATCCATCCAGAAAGAAGGAACAATTTTCCAGCCGAAGTATGACCTAAAACAAATGCTCCAACAAAGAGCGCCACCAACATAGCTAAATTTTGTACAGACTACACCCATCCGGAAGCGATCCCAATTTGTTCATTGAAATGGGTTACCAGATAAATGTTAGAAGATATGAAAAAGCGAGCACTGACCATTCCAATGAGGAAAAAACAAAGCAACAAAGTCTCAATATGGAGTAAATCAAAGTAAAAAAAGCACACCGAAATCACGGCAAAACAAACCATTGTTGACATGGCTGGCATTAACAACTCCGATATTTTTCCTGTAAGGGGGTTATGCTTTGATTTTTTCAGACTCCAAAACCCATAGAGAAAATTACCAATCGCTGAAGCGGATACCAGCATCCCAAGAGCTTGTTGATTCATTTTCATTGTGCTGAGAATAACGAGCAACTGATTATTCACCATAAAGACCATGGCAAAATAAATGAATATCACCCCCACATAAGCATACCAAGCTGTCCCATAAAGTCTCTGCTGTAATTTCATGGTATTTGCTATTCACACCTGATGATTTAGGATATAGCTCAACGTTCTTTGGATTGCTTTTTTATCATGAGTGACGAGACAGGTTGTGCACCAAGACAACAAAATACCATAAAGCCTAGGAATGTCAAAAATCCCGAAAACAATAAAGTATAGGTATCTGATAAAAGGACAGACAGAGCACTCCCCAAAGCAAGTCCTATCATCTTTGCTGCGCTATTGATCATGTTAAGCACAGAATCATAATGGTTCCGTTCTTTTTCAGGAACAGAATTTGCACTGAGAACAGAAATTGCTGGAATAGTGATACTATTGAATGTTGCTCGAATGACTGCCAATATAATAAATCCTTGCAGACTCATCGCCATTAATAAAATGACAGTACAGAGTGCCCGTAACAGCAGTAACGCCCACACAACCAATGGATTATAGAACGATGATTTATCAACATTCCAATTGGCGTAGACAGAATGATACCAGGGAATAATGTTGCCGCTCCAATCAAAGGGATGTTATATTGATCAGCTTTCCACGTGAACACAGATACGGTCAAAATCACGATATAATCAATCCACCCCCCAAAGGACACTAAGCCATTACCCAGCAAAAGCACCAACAAGCGATTTTTTATTGCCCCATCTCTTTGCACCAAAACACGCGCCCCTCTTTTTTCCTTAGCAATACTGATTGGACTATCAATTTTTCCCTCACACCCTAAAGGCACCAACAACCTTCCTGCAACAAAGCAATTTATAATTATCCATGGTAAACAAAACCTCTGGAAATAAGTCTTAGATATGTATTAAAACATCCATCGTTGATTGAACTTAATCTGCGTCTTTGCGAATGACGATAATAAGCAAGCCGTTAATCCAGCCCTTAAATACATTGATATAGGATAATCGCGCGCGCCTCCCCTTCAGTTCCCACACAAAAACGCTTTAGCGTTCTTTTCTCAAGAGGAATACCCCTTTTATTCTTCTTCATCACTTACTTGTGGTGGGGGTGGTAAGATATAAGCGCCTGAAAGCCAACGATTAAGATCAATAGCTCGACAGCGTGTGGAACAAAAAGGATAAGAAGATTTTTGTGACATCTGACCACAAATAGGACAAGGATGCGGAGGACGGGTCTCTTTTTGTAAATTTAGCTCTTTTTGTTCTTGACACACCTTTGTCATTGACTTCTTCATTAACTTTTCTTCTATTGCTTTTTTTTCATTTTTGCTTTTCTCTTTTTGTTGCTTTTCACCTTGCATTGATCTTACCTTAAAGTTTTTCTAATGCGTTTGTTCAGCCCAGTGAGTAAAAAGTGGATAGTGATAAGCGGTCAAGAGATCGGTTGTTTCAGCCAAAGGCAATCCCACAACATTAGAATAAGAACCCGTGATATGAACAACAAAAGCCCCTGCTTTTCCTTGGATAGCGTAGCCCCCCGCTTTCCCTTGCCATTCTCCTGAAGCAAGGTAAGCCTTCATCATAGCAGAGGTTAAGCGTCTAAAACGAACACGACTTTCAACCAATTTTACGGTTATTTTTCCACGTTCATTGAGCGCACAAATGGCACCATAGACCTTATGCGCCCGTCCAGAAAGGAATCGTAAACATTCATAAGCCTCATCCTCGCTTTCTGGTTTGGGGAGAATGGTCCGGCCAACAGCCACCACCGTATCAGCCGCCAAGATAATCATTTTCTGCGCAGACAATTTTTGGGGAACATTCTGCAACTCGTCTTGACCATTCTGACTGTACCAGCGCAAAATTTTTTGGGCTTTCAGCGCTTTTTCTTTTGCCAAACGTTTGGCAAGGTTTGCAGGATGTTCTTTTAATTTTGGCGTTTCATCAATATCGCTTGCATAAACCTGCTGGGGATCAATCCCTATTTGCGCCAAGAGCGCCAAACGCCGTGGCGAAGCGGAGGCAAGCACCAAATAAATTTCTTGCGCAAGAGTTTCTGCCAAATGCTTTTTCCCCCACTCTTTTATGTTTTTCATTTCCACCCCTTCACAATCGGCTTTGCTCTTACCCCATTTTAAGCGCCATGGATCTCCTTATCCTTTTTCCGCGTTGATTTTACAATTTTTCAATGTCCTTTAAACGCTCACCTTTTTCACACATAAAAAGCAACTTCAAAGAGATGTTAAAAAATATAAAAATAATATTATGACTTTTACAAAAAAGCGCAAGCCGTCCATTACTTATAACGGTACGTAATGCGTCCTTTTGTCAAATCATAAGGTGTCATTTCCACCATGATTTTATCCCCCACTAACACCCGAATACGATTTTTTCGCATTCTTCCAGCGGTATGAGCAATAATTTCATGATCATTTTCCAGTTTTACACGAAACATCGCATTGGGTAAGAGTTCAGTAACGATACCAGAAAATTCTAAAACTTCTTCTTTTGACATAAACAATCATTTCCTTTACAGTGCGCATATTTTGTTAAGCTGCGCGTTATTTTTCAGCGTTCATACCCTATTTTCTTAAGTTTGTGAATAAAAATTCAACAAGAAGGAAAAGGTTTTTCTTTCACGTTTCCCAAAAATGTCACGCCACACTTTGGAAAAACAAAACTTTATCCTCTCAAATTTTACCCACCACTTTTCTCCAATTTTTATAATAATCTCGTATAGAGTAACGAGAAATTCCGCTCAATATTCGCCTCCATCAACCTTTTTTTTAATGCCTTTGAACATCCTCCACGACTTAAAAGCAATCCAAGAGCCCTCCAACATTCTCTCTCCTTCGCCTTCCACAACCGAAAGATTGTCCGCTCAAACAGATAAAAGCACCTCCTCCATACCCGATAAGAACCTTCTCTCCTTTTCTCAAAACATCCTCCATTCTTCACACACCCATTCACAACATGTTCCACCCCCTCACTCTATCCTTTACGCACCCCTTCCATCCTGCACCCATTTTTTTATTTTCTCTCCCAATACACTTTATCTAAGTCACTCTCCATTTATATTGTTCTCCCCCCCATTTCTCAAATACTCCCATCCACACGCCGCCTCTTCATCCCAACTTCTCCATTCCCAGACGCTTCATCCGCCCACCCACTCCCCTCTATTCCATGCCATAATAAAAGCATACACCACGCATAAAATCACAGCTTCCTTTTTCACGGTTCCACATTTTTACGCCTTTACGCCTTTACAGAACAAAGCCCAATGAAACGCTCACCCCTCCACGCTGCTCTATCAACACCGCTCTACACCCCAGCTTCTTACCCATCCCCCTTACAAACTTCAGATCATCCCTCCTCCAAACAACGCTGTTTCATCAGGCACGATAAGCAAGTCCTACATCCTTACGTCATCTTCATCCCTTCATCCCACCACCACCTCTTGGACACACCATCCTAACCTGTTAATACTCTCCCCCATTCCCTCTCTTCTCGAGCCAACGCCTTCCCTCCTCTTCATCTCGGGCTTTCCATTCCATCCGCAAACTCTTCTCCCCTCTCTCTCCATCCTCCATTTCTCACACACTCCCATCAACACGCCGCCTTTTCATCCCAACCTCTCCATTCCCAGACTCTTCATCCGCCCCCCACTCCCCATTTTCTCCCCTCTATTCCATGCCATGACAAAAGCATACACCACGCATAAAATCGCAGCTTCCTTTTTCACGGTTCCACGTTTTACACTTTTACAGAAATAAGAAAATCTGTACAAAATTCATTCGATGACGACATTTTAAACAACCACCTTTAAAATCTCGAACACCAGTATTTTCACTTAAATTATAGATACAAACCACCCTGTTATTTTATTGACCAGCATAAAATTTTAACAAATTTTAGCTCTTAAGAGGGGCCATAAGAAGCGTTTTACGACTCTTTAAAGAACTTTTATCCACATGCGGTAATTTTTTTATGGCATACAAGAGTATATTTTATCGATTCACTCTAAAAAAGTTTGCAATCGAAAAACTTCTTCGATTGTCTCATTTAACATTCACAACGATAAATTGTCCGTATAAGTCAATGTTTTTTTTAAGAAAGAATCATCAGTAAAACGTAAGAAGAAGAATCATCCAAACGCTTGTTTCTAAAACAAAAGCTTCACACTGAAATTGAAAGGAAACATCTAAAAATGAAATAAAAAAAAAGGTTTGTCTCTAAAAACAAACCTTTATAGAAAATTATTCAAATAACTTTCAAAATCTCACCTCTAAAAGCACTAAAAATACTTCAGAAGCACCAAAATGAATACAAAGATCTATTTAATATAATGTAAAAAAAAATCAAGAAAAAAAATTTTTATAGTTAATTCTCTCCTAAAAAATAAATCTCCATGACTTGTGTACAATTTGGCTGCTCGACAGCACCCAAGATCAACCCCTTCAACACTTCTATACTGACGCATCTTCACAAAACCCAACAAGAAAATCTTATTTAAAAAAGATCAAACGCAAACGCTTATAAAGTCCAGCGTCTCCATAAAAGACCGTTTTTGATTATCTAAAATCTTGATGCACTGTCTTTCCATTGCCCCCTCCCCACACTTCAAAGGAAGGAAATTTCTACCAGTCACTGGTCCGTCAAATCCAGCTTCTCTCGGCGGGTTTCTATTACTGACCACACATAGAAGCGAGGGGGTAGAGGCGGTTCACTTCATAGGCGCGATAGACAAAGCCCTACCTTGAAGACTTGATCACGATATCTAAAAACACTTAATGTAAAGCTTGTCATGCCATATACCATCGCTCTAAACAACGCTGTTTACGGCATAATAAGACAAAAAAAGCGGACTTTTGAACATTTCCGCTTCTTTAAACAATAAAATTACGATAAGAGATTATTTAAAAATTTCAAGACTCTGAAGAAAACCAATTTGATAACAATTCATACCTTACAGGATCATCAGCGCATTGTCCCCCACCACATTCCAGTATAGTAGAAATCAAATTTGCCGCAATTAAAAATACAAATAAGAAACTTGCTGTTTTACTCAATATTGGAAAAGGAGAAAATTCTTTAAACTTGTGTGCCAACTCACTTAAAATCATGACGAACGATACAGCAAAGATACAAAGAACAGAAATAATAAAAGCCCAAGTATAAAAATGTAATCCAAAAAACGTTGAACCATATCCCAAATCATCTGGTGTAATATGCAAAAACACCTGCCGTGCCGCAATGATACTGGTTACCATACAACCGAGGATAACCATGCCATAATGGGTATTTTTCACCTTATGGTGAATATTGAGCAAGAACCCGCATCCTGCAAGCATCAATCCAACGCGCTGCAGCAAACAAAGGGGACAAGGCAACTCAAACTTTACCAATTGATAATAAAAGGCCACCACCAAAACAACGGATAATCCGATGAGTCCTAGCGTATTCATAAATATAACGAAATGAGGGTTTTTTTGTTCAACATGTTCCATGGCTATTCTCTCAAAAAGATAGATTTAAAGTAGAAGTTGCGTGATGATTAAAAGTGAGAAGAATGACAACGAATAAAATGGCCCACAACACATAACTTATATTTTTTTTGCCATATACAGTGGTTACTGCAGTACCTAGAGCGATTAAAAACGGAAAAAACATAGCTTTTAAATCTCCTTTCTTAACATTGAGGGTTTAATCTTATTGCCGAGTATTCACCATATTACAAAATTGGGCAAAAAAGAGACAATGAATTTATTATTCACAATTCATCATTCACTTTCATTGTCATAACATTTTTATGAAGAAATGATAAAATATATAATCCCCTAAAAACACCTCTCAACCAAAGCGTTGCTTATTGGTTTCCCTTACATCAGCAATGATAGAGCATATTTTCTCCCATAAAAGAATTACCTAAACAGCAAAATAATCAACCTTTGAAATTGAGAGAGAAAGATCTCTCTTTTTTCTCAAAAGAATATACTTATTTGTAACACACTTTTGCCATAAAAATCTCTTTTTCATCATAAACAATATTTTAAATTGCACGACACATTACATAATATGGAAACAGTACTTATTTTAGCAAATAAAAAATGAGAATATTTTTTGAAAACCTTACCATCAATGGCTTTCTGGCAATGTATTTTCCCTCTTTCCTGAGGAAATGACAAAATGACAATCCGGCAACCTAACAGCTTCACGGTCCAATATTTTGAACACCGCATCTCAAAGAACAGTGCTTTATGCGTCTTAATATTCTCATTTTTCATCTCTCGTATCCTCTTTAAATTTTTATCTTTCAATCTTATTTGAAAAATAACTATTTTCTGTCATCAATTGGCTTTGCAAAAAGAATATAAAACTCTTAAAAAATGATGAGAAAGAATCGCATTGAACATTTGAGAAGGATGGAGAATGACAAAAAAATCATGTGATGTCGCGATTTTAATGGGGAGCCAATCGGATTGGCAAACGATGTGTCATAGCGCCGATATTTTGACGAATCTTGATATTTCTCATAGTTCGCATATTATTTCAGCCCACCGAACCCCTGAACGCCTTTACCAATTTGCAAAAGAAGCAAAAACGGCAGGTTTTAAAATTTTAATTGCCGGTGCAGGGGGAGCAGCCCATCTTCCTGGCATGTTAGCAGCACTCACTCCCCTTCCTGTTTTTGGCGTTCCAGTGCACTCACACTCTCTTTCGGGTCAAGATTCCTTACTTTCAATCGTGCAAATGCCAGCAGGAATACCCGTTGGCACATTAGCCATTGGTAAAGCAGGCGCAATTAATGCAGCTCTTTTAGCCGCAGCCGTTATGGCCATTTACGATCATGATCTCGCACAACGATTACAAGATTGGCGTCAACAACAAACAGCCAATGTCGCACAAACACCGGTAACAGAGGTTTAAAATGGCAGCGTTCTCCAATACTACCCCCTCATCCAACACGCCCCCCTCATCCAACACATCCCACCCATCCAACACATCCCACTCATCCAACATGTTACCTCCAAACAGCGTTATTGGTTTAATCGGTGGCGGACAATTGGCACGCATGTTAGCCATAGCGGCAGCAGAATTAGGATTTCGAACCGTTATTTTTTGCCCCGAAGCAGATTGCCCAGCGGCCCAAACAGCAAACAACCATATTATTTCCTCCTATGATAATATATCAGCCTTAAATCATTTTATTTCTCAGTGTGATGTTGTCAGCTATGAATTTGAAAATCTTTCGCTTCAAACGGTTCAATATATAGAGAAGAGCAAGCCTGTTTATCCCTCTTCGAAAGCTTTAGAGATCACGCAAGATCGACTTTTTGAGAAACAATTTTTGCATGATCAAGGAATCGGCACCGCGTCATGGCATGCTGTTGACAATTCTTCTTCTCTTCTTTCCGGTCTTGATGCATTGGGCGGGCGTGGTCTTTTAAAGACGCGTCGTTTTGGTTATGACGGAAAAAACCAGATCAAGCTTGATCACCCAGATGAACAAACCCTTGACGAAGCCTTAAGGACTTTTCAGGAACAGCCTTGTATTTTGGAAGAAATAGTTCCTTTTTTATCGGAAATTTCGGTTCTTTCGGCACGTACAAAACAAGGGGAACATATTTTTTATGATTGCCCTGAAAATCAACACAAAAATGGTATTCTTCATAAATCCTTTGTTCCATCACATATTCCACCTGAGGTGCAAAAAGCAGCACAAGAAATCAGCTTAACAGTTATGGATGCCCTCAATTATGTTGGTATTCTTTGCATTGAATTTTTTGTCTTAATGGATGGTAATCTGTTAGTGAATGAATTAGCGCCGCGTGTGCATAATTCTGGTCATTGGACACAAAAGGCGTGCATAACTTCACAATTTGAACAACATATCCGTGCTATTTGCGGACTTTCTTTGGGCAGCACCTACCGCCATAGCGATTGCCAAATGACAAATCTCCTTGGGAACAATCTCAGCAATTTAAAATATTTTCTCACACAAGAGCATACATCAATCCATTTATATGGCAAAAGCTCTTCCCATCCCCACCGCAAAATGGGGCATGTCATCCAATTAACAGGGCCTGCCAGCAAATCTAACATACACATATAAAAATGCTTTTCCACACAAGTGAAGACAGAAAAAACAACTTCTCCCTTTCCAAACCGCTTAACCTACATGAATATCTAATCCACCCTCAAAAAAGCTTCATCCCCCCATCAACAATCCAACATCTCCTCCTCTTTTCAAAAACATCCCATCGCAGCTATCTCTTCACGACTAAAAGCAATTCACCAGCCCCACTCATCTCCACCTTCCATTGCTTCATTCCCCCCCAATACTATAGGGCATAGGTCGTCCTCTTCACTTCCCCTTTAATTCCGACCGTTAGGGGATGAACTTTCCTCTTACAGCTATAGAGACCACTCTAACAATGTGTTCTCATTGCCTCTAGTCTCCGGTGTTCATTCTTTTACAAAAGTGCCAAGCGCGCACCCCGCACCACTCCTGACCTCCACGTCAAAGATATAGTTACAGTACTAAGCTCATCCATCATAGAAACCTCCTCTCTCCTCTCACAAGACGATATTACCTGTGTCGTATTTTCTAGGGCTTGAAGCGTCTCTCCTTGTTTCATTTCGCGATAAAGCTTAAAAGAGCAGATGTAAATACATCTCCACACTGAAAGAAAACCGTAAATTTATCTTACGCTCAAAAACACCAGCCATTTAAAATATCACTCACTTTAACATTTGTAATATTTGTCACCTTCGTATGTCTATCGCCTTCTTTCTTTCCCCTATCAAGTTACATTATTCAAATCTGCCAACAATCAGGATCTTTTTAAGTAAATTCTAGCCGACATGAACACTTCATATTAAATGCCTCTTCGCCTATAGTTTAGCCATAAAACATAATTGTACTCACAAAACGAATCGTTTACACAGCGGCACGGAGAATTGTACATGTTTCATAATAATAAAAGGGAAGATATACTACAGAGGTAGCAGATCATTCGTATTATAATTATAACAAGTACAGAAATCTTCTTTTCATCTCATATCTGAGAAACTGAGTTATTCACTTTATCAAAAGACAAAACATTCAAGAAACAAACGAATATCAACATGCCAAAAACAAACCTATCAAATGCATCGTCAAAAGAACAAAATGATAGATATCCTCAATGGGATTTAGTCCTTGATATCCAAAAAGAAGTTAAGGAAACAATAAAGGCTGGTGTTGTTTCACTGGGAGAATTTATATTCATAATCTTTATAAGCGTTTGTTTATACATTTTCCTCTCAATATTAGGCCATGCGGATAAACCTCAAATGGATGCTGCAAGTTTAATCGGGCTGATATGCGGATTAATTCTGTACGGTTCGATACCAATCTCTTTGGTGCTACGGATCATAGTAAAGAAGAAACTGAAAAAAGTAATGAAACAACTAGACGAAGCGGTTGCTAATCAAAATATAATAAGGAGAGAAAAATGATTGAAGCTATAATATTAGGGCGCATTCTAGGAATCATTGTCGGTTGTGCAATAATAACATTATCCGTTTGGTTGGTTTATTCTACCATTAAATATCGAAAACTGTACCGTAAAGCGCTTACAGGACTAAACTTAGCAAATCAAAAATGTAATAAAGGAATTAATAAATAAAAAAAATCGTGAAAAACGTGGTATTAAGAATACCATAGTTCTTGTTTTCATATTTTTAGATGTATTTAATATGATTACCAGTCATTGAGGGGGCATATTGGGGGTATGAGACTTTTCGTAAGGGAGCGTTTGAAACTATAGGCATGATATTATGTGCGTATAGCAAATACAAGGAACAATTCCAACGGCTCCCTCCCTCGATTTCCCCTACTTCAAGCATTTCAGCCGGCACACGCACCTAACAGAGCTTCACGAGACACACACACAAGCCCCGCAATTTTAAGAAGAACCCCTCGCCTCTCCTCAAAGACACCCCCCTTCAACATCCCACCCCTGACAGGGCTTATTTGTTCAAAGCCGAAAAGTTTTTAGCTTGTTTACACTCTTTGTCTTTTAGTACTTCATTTTGCTTTTTACTCAATATTTTTACCTTCAAAGAAACCATTAACACACCCTAAGGAATTTGTAATATACCCTTGACAAGAATAAGACTTCTTGTTAGATTTCTCTTACTTTTTTGCAATTTTCACTTATTCATTGTGCTGATAAAGTGTTTTAATGCGTACTTTAAGAGTGCGCTTTTCTTTTTGTGATCACAGTGAAAAAGTGTATCGTGTGATATTATGATGCAAGTACGATATCGTAATGCAATGCTCATAGAGTAAGCAGTCTATTGGGGTTGTAATATTGTGTTTTCGTGTTTTAATATTGTATTATAGTATTGTGTTAAGTAAACTGTTTAAACGGTGAATATGATGAAAATTAAAAATTCGCTTAAAGCACTAAAGGAGCGCCACCGTAACAATCGTTTGGTGCGTCGTAAAGGTCGTATTTATATCCTCAATAAAACGAACCCGCGTTTTAGAGCACGTCAGGGCTAATTCTTTCAGAGCTAATGTTTTTATGCCTACCTTAATTGTAGGCATGAAAGATTTTTTCTTGAGATTTTTTGGGGTTGCAAGTCCATTGTTTGATAATGTGTGGTAATTTATCTTTTGGGGGCTTGTTTTTATGGATTTTTCTATTTTTTTAAAAGCTTTTTGTTTTTTTCAGCTGGTTTTTTTCTGTATTTTCCAGCGCATTTTTTTGCTTTCTTTTGTTGGCATTTTTTGTTTTATTTCTTCTTGTTATGGGCAAAACCCTCCTTCTCTTCCTGAAGATCGGCCTTCTCCACAATCGCTTTTACCGTTAGAAGATCTCATCCCCAATTCTCCTGCGCCTTCCTCCACGCCCTCTGATTCATCTGCGATTATTCTTGAAGATTTTGACTCAGATCAACTTTCGCCTGTTGATAGAATTAAGCAACGCAAAGAAGCAGAAATTTCACGTTTACTCAAAGAATTGAAATATTGTGCGGATGTTGCTAACGCGAAAAAGATCAGTCAACAACTTCAACATTTGTGGTCCCAATCGGGGAGTGAAACGATTGATCTTTTGATGTCATGGGCTGAAAATGCACTTAACAACGACGATTATGGACTTGCGCTTGATTATATTGATAATGTTCTTGCGCTTTTACCTACTTACGCTGAAGCTTGGACAAGACGCGCTTGGATTCACATTCAACTGAACGATTTCAAACTTGCCCTGCTTGATCTCAACCATGCTCTTGAGCTTGAGCCGCGCAATTATAGTGCCTTTTTTGAACTTGGCGTTACCATGGAAGCGACAGAGCGTCCAAAACTTGCTCTTAAAGCTTATGAAACAGCTTTAGACTATTATCCACAAATGCGGAGGATTCAAAAGCGCGTGCAAGCTCTGTTAGACGAACAATCGCCCCAAGCTCTTTAAACGGTGTCATTCACGAGCGAGACCGTATGATGCATTCAAGCTTAGACAAGACGCGCTTGAATTCACATCCCACTGAACGATTTCAAACTTGCTCTGCTTGATCTCAACCATGCTCTTGAGCTTGAGCCGCGCAATTATAGTGCCTTTTTTTGAATTTAGTTCTTTTTTGTATTTAAGACAACGTCTAAACACTTTCCCCCATATTTCGCCTACAGAATTTTTTCTCGAAGTAGACAAATTCTTCACGCCGCCTCTTTTCATACCGCCTCTTTTCATACCTTTCATCATGGATAAAACAATTTGTAAAATACGAGCCTCAAAAAATATTTTTTGAAAAAAGCTCCAAACATCGCTTAGCGCCTCTGATAAACTGTCAAAGTCTGTATTTTTATGAGCTTCAACCATCAGCAGCCCATACCGTATCGTCTCCCCCCACCCTAAAACTAAAAACAGCACTGAAATATGACCCACAAATGCGAAAGCTTCAAAGACACAACATCGATTTAACAAACCTTCTTGCATAAAATATTCCCCCTTCAAAAACCTCCCCCAAGCATTCTCCCGAAACATCAAATCAAGCATTCTCACTAAACCATGGTGCTTCACTCCTCCCACTGATGTTTTTTTCTTTTTTACCTTGAATAAGCACGCCATACATCATGCAGCCATTTCCCAAAACCACCAGCAACATTACCCTCTTGAAAAAACTTTATGAAAAACAAGAGAGGTAAGTTATTTTATCTCTAGCAGAAATTCTGAAATTGTTTTATATTAAGAGGGGTGTTCTGCGCTTCTCGACAGGAAATAACGTATTCCTGAGACCTTAGTGATCTCCAAGGGAGCTGTCCCTGATAAAGCTCGTGGGCTTTTTCATATGGCGCCCACCTATTTGTTTAGGTTCTTGGGGTCAGCTTTTTCCATCGGCTGTTGTGGATCACCTTTTTTACATAACTTTTTTGCACAAATAAAATTTTTCCCCAAAAAATTGAAGATGTCCTTTTCCAGAAGACCAATACTCTCTTTTCAAGAGATAACGGTAAGCTTTATCTACCTCCTACTTTATCTCTTCGCAACAAAGCACCGCCAAAGCGATTTATCGCATCAAGATGCTCTTTCAACAAAAGAAGCACGCACTCTTTTTACAGCACGGCTCTGTTCTCACTACGATTTACAAAATGCAAACAAGGGATAAAATACCAGCAGATGATAAAAAAATTGACGAAGAAAATGACCTCCAATAACCCCTGCGACACAACTTTATCTCTTCGCACGCAGCACCGCCAAAGCGGTTTATCGCGTCGTGATGCTCTTTCAACGCAAGAGCGCGAACTCTTTTCACAACGTGCTTGTTGTCACGTTATTGAGTCTCTTGAAAAAAAAGGAACCGATTTTTCACGCCTCATTTTAGCAGGCTATTGGCCCATCAAATCGGAAATTGACCCGCGACCTTTACTTGATGTTATAGCGTCACGCGGTGGACGTCTAGCCTTACCGGCAGTGCTTGATTCCACCACCATGATTTTTCGTGCATTTTCACCCAGCACGACTCTCAAGCCCATGCGTTTTGGTACTTTTGGCCCAGGAGCAGACAATGCTGTTGTTTTTCCCAATATTATTATTGTTCCGCTTTCTGCGTTTGATCGTCACTGTCACCGTCTTGGCTATGGAGGAGGATATTATGATCGTGCAGTTGAATCTCTTAAAAAACAAGGACATTCAATGACATTATGGGGCATGGGTTTCTCGTGTCAGGAGGTTTGTTCCATTCCTCCAACAGAACATGATTTACAGGTGCAGAGAATTTTTACAGAAAAAGGTTTCTTAAAATGTTAAAATGTGATTAAAACGCCTATGCGTTTTTTATTTTTAGGTGACATTGTTGGCAATACAGGCTGTAAAGCTGTTTTTGAGCATCTTCCTCAACTCATTGAGAAATGGCATCTTGATTTTGTTGTGGTGAATGGTGAGAATGCCTCTGGTGGTTTTGGCCTCACACAAGAGACGTATCAAGATCTTTTGATGGCCGGAGTTGATGTTGTCACCACGGGTAATCATGCTTTTTCTCACACAGAAGCATTGCAGTATGCGCATGAGAGTGATCGTTTTTTACGTCCTGCCAATTTCTCGCAAGAGACTCCCGGAAGAGGAGTTGGTGTTTTTACAGCGAAAAATGATGCCCGTGTTCTTGTTGCGAATCTGTTGGGCAGTGTTTTTATGCCGTGCAAAGTAGAAGATCCATTTGAAACAGCGGAAGATATTCTCTTAGCCTGTTCCTTGATGGAGCAAGCCGATGCGATTATTTTTGACTTTCACGCAGAAACGACAAGCGAGAAGCAATGTTTTGGACATTTTCTTGATGGTCGTGTAAGTGTTATCGTTGGCACCCATACGCATATTCCCACTGCTGATGCACAGATTTTAGAAGGTGGAAGCGCTTATTTATCGGATGCAGGCATGTGTGGAGATTACAACTCATCACTTGGAATGGAAAAAGAAGAACCCTTATACCGTTTTCTTTACAAGAATAAGCGAGATCGTTTTGAACCGGCGTGTGGAGAAGCCACCCTTTGTGGTTTAGCGGTTGAGATTTCAGATCGTACAGGATTAGCAGAAAAGGTCTCGGCAGTACGGATTGGTCCTCATTTAAAGCCTGAAGTTCCGGATTTTTGGTAGCCTTTTTTATAACGCTCCCTTTAATAGTCGTCTTCTTTTTCTAAAGCGCCCTTTAAGGGGTGCTTTTCACGATTTTCTTTTGGAAAATCTTTTTAGCAAAATGATTTTTCACGCCTCTTGCAAAACTTTTTCCCGTTAATTGTTGAATTTTGGCGCCATATCGGGTTCATTTTTATTCCAACCTCTCAAATTCACGATCAAGATGATAAACACGATTGACGATTGTTTCTCCCTTTGCCACCAATGCTGCAATCACAAGAGAAATAGAAGCGCGCAAATCAATCGCCATGACGGGAGTCCCTTACAAATGCTCTGTTCCATAGACAGTTGCTGTCTGCCCATCAAGCTTTATCTCTGCCCCTAAACGATTAAGTCCCTGGACATACATAAAACGATTTTCAAAAATCATCTCTGTAATCCGCGCGGTTCCTTCAGCCCGTATCATAAGCGCCATGAACGAAACTTAGACAATAATCTCAAGTCTCCTCAAAAGTTAGAGAAGCAAAACTTTACACAAAGAAAAACCATTCCGAAAAGGAAAAAACAGCCACAAAAGCCATGCCCTTGGAACTTGAAGAGCGCTCTAGAAAGTCATTCTCTGCCCCAAATTCTCCACAAAAGAAAACGCCCCATTGAAAAGAGCTCTCGAGCTAAGCATTATTCTCCCCCAAAGCGCAACCGTAAAATATGCCACTCAAAAGCAACTTCCTCTAAACAATCTCCTCCAAACTTCCCTAAATATCGACTCTCTTTAACAGATTTAAACTGTAATGCGTTGAATTTTGGCACCACAACGAGCTAATTTTTCTTCCAATCTCTCAAATCCACGATCAAGATGATAAACACGATTGACGATTGTTTCTCCCTTTGCCGCCAATGCTGCAATTACAAGAGAAACAGAAGCGCGCAAATCCGTCGCCATAACGGGAGCCCCTTGCAAATTCTCTGTTCCATAAACGGTTGCCGTCTGCCCATCAAGCTTTATCTGTGCTCCTAAGCGATTGAGTTCTTGAACATGCATAAAACGATTTTCGAAAACTGTCTCTGTAATATGCGCGATTCCTTCAGCCCGTGTCATGAGCGCCATGAATTGCGCTTGGAGATCGGTTGGAAAAGCAGGATAAGGTCCTGTTTTAATATCAACGGGCATAATTTTGGTGTTCTTTGGATTTCGCTTAACATGAATTCCTTGAGGTTCTATGTGAATCTCGAGTCCTGTTTTTTGGAGCACCTTAAGCACTTTTGTGAGATGATTAGGATTTGCATTTTTAAGAAAGACATCTCCTCCCGTCATAGCAACAGCCATTGCATATGTTCCCGCTTCGATTCGATCAGCAATAACGCGTACTCTAGCACCGTTGAGTTTTTTAACCCCTTCAATTGTAAGTGTTGTTGTTCCTTCACCGGTTATTTGAGCCCCCATAGCATTGAGGGTTCGAATAAGGTTTGTCACTTCTGGTTCACAAGCCGCATTTTCAAGAACGGTTGTTCCCTTTGCCATTGTCGTCGCCATCAGCAGCACATGGGTTCCACCAACAGTGACTTTAGGGAAGCGATAGTGAGCACCTTTTAACCCCCTTGGCGCTTTTGCATGAACATATCCATTTTCGATAGCAATCTGTGCGCCTAAAGTTTTAAGTCCCTCAAGGATAAAATCGACGGGCCTTGTCCCGATAGCACATCCTCCAGGCAGGGATACATAAGCCTCTGCGCATCGTGCAAGCAGTGGTCCGATAACCCAAAAGCTTGCACGCATTTTTTTCACCAGTTCGTATGGTGCCCGCGTTGTGATTATTTTTTGCGCAGTAAAATGGATTGTCCTTGCATTGACACAATCATCGTTAAACTCTTGCCCATCAACAGCATATCCAACCCCATGATTATTAAGGATACGAATAAGCAATTCGACATCGGCAAGATGAGGAATATTTTCTAAAGTGAGCGTTTCTTCAGTAAGCAGCGCTGCAATCATAAGAGGCAATGCAGCATTTTTTGCTCCTGATATAGGAATTGTTCCTTTAAGTTTTTCTCCCCCAACAATTTGAATAGAATCCATCGTGTTTTCCCTCTTTTCCTTTGTGCTTGCCCTTCCAAAGGATTGTCCCCCTTCGGGAAGTTATGCTTTATTAATCGTTTTAGAACGCATTCTAAATATGAAAACAAATTATTGAGACGTTTGGTTGCAAAAATTTACTAAAAAAACATTTTTTTCTTTTTAAAGATCTGATTGCGCTCTTTTTCGACTTTGCTCTTTTCGACGTTTCAGGTTCTGACGCAATTGTTGCGCCAATCTTTCTTGACGACGTTTTTCTTTTTCATCTTGATGATTGATTTCATCGTGCTTTTGTTTTTGATACATTTGTGTCATTGCGCAACCTTTTGAACAATGTTGAGCTTCTATCCAAGCAACTCATGATCTTAAATATTTAAGAATATAAGAAATATATGTCATGACATAAGATACGTTTTCTTGCAAGAATATACAAATGTTCTCTTGCCTATTTTCTAACAATATGGCACAAGACAGCGCAAAGATTGAAAACGGCTGCGGTAGCTCAGTGGTAGAGCACTCCCTTGGTAAGGGAGAGGTCGAGAGTTCAATCCTCTCTCGCAGCACCATTTTATTTTTCCTTTATTTTTCTTCTTTTGCCCCTCTTTTCTTTTCACCAAGCATCAATTGCCTCCATCAAAGCCTCCATCCTTTAAAATATGGGCTTCAATATCTTCAATGGCGCGCTTTATTTCCTTAAAAAAGAGCCCTCTGGGAGCAAATTTAAAACTGAGGCAGAGCGCGTGCGCCCAAAGAATAGGTCCCTCCCATTACGTGCACTATCTTTCCTTCATGAAGATATGCCGTATCCTCCACTTTGCTAAGCCTCAATGTTACGACAGCTCTTGGCTCTTGAAATGATTCATAATTAAAGAGGCATTTTTATTTTTTGAATATTTTTTGCCTACACATTTACTTTATACCGTATCGTATAAAAAATGCTTTTAATTGATATCAATAGAACAGAGGCTGAGATAACCTCTCACGCTCTTGTTTTTTACTTAAAGGAATAATGGTATTATTATAAATCAATTTCTTGAACATACCCAATTGATAACCTTTTAAAGCGGCTCGCAAAACAAATAATCTTATTTTGTGAGCCCCTCTACCCATCCCAAGCAGCACGCAACACAAGCATTTCTTAGAAAAATCGAAAGAGAAGCTTTAAAATAATCTTCATCTGTCATCCTTGTCATCCATTAAAAAACAGCAATTTCACACGTCTTCTCAATTCAATGGCGTTGTCAACCTCCCCCACCCCTTGGCAAAGGGAAAACAAAAAACAGCGATAAAACAAGCACCCAATAAGCTTCAAATAAGCCGCGAGACAATTAGCTTACTTTTTTAAAGAAGATTCCTCATTGCCAATTTCACGACCAACAATCTACGCAGCGCACAGCTCCCTCCTTCACAATACGCATTATTTTGCCCGGTACCCCTCCCTCTATTCCTCTCCCTTTCCTTATTTCCCCTCAGTGGTATCCTATTTTTTAGGCTACAGAGCTTACTCTATATTTTTTGCTGCCCATAAAGCTCCCTACCGAGGAATAAAAACCCTGCATATGCGATTTTTTTGACTGTACACACCCTCATTTAGAGACAGGATCCCCCCTTCTCACATTTTGCATTAAAGGGTGATTTACTTCACATTTTTGCCATAAAAATAACATACGGGGATCCATTCAAAATGGCTTGGTTCTAAAAACGATTTAGAAACAACAAAAAATAGATATTTCATGTTTAAACGCTTTATTTTCTTCGCTATCATAATAAGGAACTCTTTTATTTTCTCATCACGCCACGAGTGAACAACAAGGAAATGATTACGTAAAAACATATAATCACTTGCAAAATGACTATAGCATGTCAAAAGAGGAAGAGTTCTCAGACTTTGGTGCTGCTATAAGGAGTTATACGCCATATTTCCGAGAACAAGTATGAAAAATCATTTTTATAAAGTTCAGATATTAGAGTTGACCATGGTAGTACTCATAATGATCTCGGTAATGTCTATTCCAATCAGCTTATTATGGCGTTTCAAATTTAAAACATCGGCATGTTTGCTTAAATTACGATCTTTTTCATTGGCGCAGTGCTCATCCTCACAGAACTCTGAACAATCACATTATTTTTTGAAAAATCTAAAGAATATTAACCATGACTTGTCATGAATTCAAAAAAACAAAAGAGGCGGAAATCTGTTCCCTCATCCCTGCCCCCTTTTATAAGGGAGCAAACCTGTTTTCTTACAGCACCGTTATTTCCAATATCATATGAGATCTTCCCCCATTGTCCCAATATGCTTTCACATTCATAGCCAAGCTCTTTGTGCTCCCTGCTTCCCTGCGCCCCCTTGTTTGGCACCCTCTTCCAACATATGCTTTGCTCTTTTCCCTCTGAATTTCTTTTTTATAGAACTTTGCCTCTCCTCAACGCTACACAAGATCCCTTTCTTCCCCTCTTGCGTCTCATTCTTGCTTTGCCCTCCAGCATACGCCTTGCATGCGCTCCAAGCTCCCCGCTTTCTCCCTCCTTCAAAGCAATTTCTGTTCTTATATGAAAACCTGTCTCAACCGATTTAATTTGCTGTACCATCTTCTCCAACGCCTCATTAAAACGGCTAATTTCATTTTCAAGCTTGCAAATATAGGCTTCATCACGATAAGCCCGTTTAATCAAAGGTGGCATATTTGGCCAATAGAGCATTAAATCCACCCATTCGCGTTGAGAAATCCATAACCCTCCTTGACATTGTGCTTTATGTTCTGCTGGAAAGCCCTTTTGCATGAAATGAGGAATTAAAATTTCAGGTTTTTTTGTTTTAATTTCCAACAATCCATTTTTTCCCACAAAAGCATCGGGAGAAAATCCTTGTCCGCGATCATCAGCCAAAACAAAGCCAATACATTTAGGTTCTGTATGTGTCAGTTTCCCATAAAGCTGTCGCGCGCTTGGTTCTAATTCAGTCCCACGTCGCTGAGAAAGTGTTGTCCCTTCATCAACGGTTTTTCCTGTAATTCTTTCTCCCGCCAATTTCATCATCACACTCTGATAGCGTGACGTTTTTTGCCCTTGTTTTGTTCGTGCCATCACCATCTCAAACAACGAAGCCGTAATCAAACCATTACGCACTTGCTGCCATTCCTCTGTTCCTTGAATACAATCGATAATGATTGGCATGGTATTTCTCTCCTTAATCTTTAAAGTGCTTTTTTTTGCAACATATTCTCTTTGAAATATTCATATCTTTTAAGATGCATTCCCCACTAAGAATGACAGCATCCTTAAATATTGTGCTGCTGAAATCACAAAAGCTGTTGGAAACGCCCCCCCAACATCCCTCCTCCCCACAAGTTTCTCATCCCCTCCTTTTCCATATCAGCTAAGTCCCTCCCAAGCAGCGGCCTCCCTAGACGAAAGCATAACGCGCACCATTGTCACCGCAATGAAAAAGCACTTTGGCCCATCATTGCGGCTTCTTTTTTCAACCCTGCTATTGCACGACGGAAAAATCATAGCGGAGATATTCTTCCGCCAATTTTTTTGCCATAGACAGCGCCGCTTCTTGCGAGATAAAAAGAAGAGCGTCGTGTTTTCGTGGTTCGAGTCTGATTAAATTTCGCATATTTCCAGCATAATAAAGTGGAATCCCTCGATAAGAAGTCTTGAGATAACTTGTCATGTTTACCACCAATAATCTGTCAAGACATCACATGGGCGTAAACGATGCTGTTTTTCATAAGAGCCATAGAGATTATCTTCATAATCGCACGCCGCTCTTTCATTTAAAAAAGCATGATACGCTTCACTATTCAAAATGAAGGGCTGCAATTGTGTATTTTCTTCATTTATTTCATGATTTTCGACATAAAAATCAGCGATTTGTTCCGTAACATCTTCAGCATAAGAAGTTGTCAGATCGAGTCGTAAAACTCTATAAACAGTTTCATATTCTTCAATCAGTTCGAGCACCTCTTCGATTTCGTCGATTGGTCCTTCATAAGTACAAGGATTTTCCTCTTCGCATAAAACGACAATGATTTCATCCTCTTTAACGAATGAAATATTTTTCATGATTTCCCCCTTTAGATAGTTGATAAAGCATAGCCTTGTCTTGACAAGACTAAATATAGCGTTAGTCTTATATCCTCTATAGGAGAGATGTCAATCATTTTATCCTTCATAAAAGATATATTTTAAATATCTACGGGGTTCAAATGACATATGTAAAGAAAAATCTATTATTCTTTGTTCCTCTCATGCCCCTTTGTTGTTCTCTATTTGTTCTTACAAAATTGCAATTATAAACACACAGGAGAGATAAAATGAGTGACATAATATTAATAAAATACTGGAGTCGCCTTGACACAAAAGCACAGAAGGAAGTTATTTTGAAGCTTCGTCAATTGGCCGCCGCAAAAGAGTCAAAATCGCCTGTCTCTCTTGCGGAGAGAGTTTCGAAATAAGCTCTATAAATTCTTTATCTTCAGGGCTAGCCCCTTTTCCGTAAAGAATATAATTCATACTGATATTAATTTCGTGACAAATTCGCGAGAGAGATTCGATTGTTGGTTCTTTTCCTTCAGAAAGAATAGAATGAAGGTACCCCGCGCCTTTACCGGCAGAGAGAGAGATAGATCTTTTTGACCGCCCACTTTTTTCCAAAGCGGTCTTTAATCTTTGACGCCAACCATCGATATTCATAATTTCACCATATAGCGCGTCTTTTTAAAAAAACACGTCCTTTTTATAAAACGGGCTTGCATTATCCTCTAAAAAGGATAAAATTAAGGAAACAAATTTTACTTTTTAGGGGGAATTTTCTATTTTTAGCTCATAAAAACACTTTAACCACCCTACCGGATATAAAAGACCACCTCCAAAGCTTCTGCCCAAAAGAAAGTACGTTGAGAATGTGTGGTATTCTTTATTTTTTCCATCACCGCAATCTTAAATCGTAAGTTTGCATGCGCTTCAAGCACAGCCAATCATTTATAAGCATCGTAAAGAAGCCTCTCGTCATCATCGAACAGAGCCAAAAGCAACACAAGTTAAATCCTTATTTGAGCTTTTATCATCAATAAAAATGTATAAAAAAGAAGAAAGTAGATTGCAGTATGAAACACGCTAATCAACAAGAAACTCCTCATTATGAATCGTCTAGGCTTCCATATGTTTGTTGGTATCAAAATGACTTTCTAGGAGGTGTACGTGGGATGCGCGCACACGAAATTGGAATCTATACGATTCTTCTCAATGAAATGTATGCCCGTGGCCGACCTTTAGAAATATCGAAAGAACGTTTAGCGCGTCTTTGTGGTTGTGACAAGCGAACTTTTGTTAATGTTTTAGAGATGCTCATCCAAGAGGGTAAGATTTTAAATTTAGCCAATGGATTATGGAATAAGCGTTGCGAAAATGTTTTTCAAGAGCGTGAAAAATTGCTTGAACAAAAATCCTTTGCGGGTCGTTCTTCGGCAAAAAAACGCAAGAAAATCAATGTAGAGATGCAACAACTGCTTAACGAAAGTACAAAAGATGTTGCACAAAGCTCAAAAGCTCAAAAGGCAGAAGAAAAGGAAACACCTTACGGTGTTTTAGAAAAGAAAATTTTGTTTGATGAGACAGAACCTTGTTTTTCCTGCGAAGAGAGTTTTGAACAAAGCGATCATCCATCACCCTTATCGGCTCTTGATTCACCTCTCCCTTCTCCTCCACAAGAAGAAGCGGAGCAAAAAAACGCCTCCCCTTTAAACGCTCCCCAAGCGGAGTTCACTCCCGCCCCTATCGCGCAAATTGTCACGGGGGAAAAGACAAAATCCGCCACCACTCTTCCCCTCAGCAATCTTCCTTCCTCCATTCCTCCTTCTTCCAACAAAAAAACCACAGCCTCAGTTGCCAAAGGGTACCGTCTTCCTGAGCATTGGCAAGCAGACATCAAGGCGGCAGTTTCAGAAGGCTTGAGTGAAAGCCAAGCTCTTTGGCAAGCCAAAAAATTTCGCGACTATTGGAAAGCCAAGAGCGGCAAAGAAGCTCTCAAAGTAGACTGGCAAGCCACATGGCGCAACTGGTTTCGCCGTGAGATCGAACGGCAAGAACAGCAAAAACAGGGAAGCTCCTCATCTTTTACCTCTGAGAACAACGACACGCTTTACCGCAGTTTGATCAACTATAGCGACAATTTTTGACATCACAAAAACAACGTATTTTTCAAGCACGCGCAGGGATAAAAACGTTTCAAAACCACAATAGCATCGGACAAAATAACACAAAACAAAGGGCGGCAAAACAACAATGAAATAAGCTCTTCACACCGTAAAACGCGTCAACATCGACCATTTTTCTCTCATCACAAAAGCGTTTTCCCCATGCAAAAGCCCCACACAGGCATCCCAACACATGCCCCAACAAGGTATCCCAAAACAGGACTCCAAAATGCACCACCCTCTCAGACATCCCCCCCCACCTTCTTGCATCATCCACCCTACCTGCTTCCAACGCGCCCCTCTCAAAGGGCACCACCTTCCTAAACCCTTGGCAAACAGATACCAACACAGCCATTTCAAAAACTTTCAGGATAGAGCAAGTCCCGCACAAAAAAGGACAGCATAGCACAAAACCTTTCACCATGTGATCGAACAACGAGAACAGTAAAACAGAATTCTCACCTCTCACATCTGAAAAAAACAACAATATATTCACCAGACGAATGACCATGAGCACAATTTTTGAAATCAAACAAAAACTTATCTCACAAGCAGATAGAATAGCAGAAATGCTTCTTCCCCAAGGGCACAAACGAGGCAACAATTGGATTGTAGGCAACACACGTGGTGAGGCAGGTCAAAGTTTATCGATTTGCCTAAGCGGCAGCAAAGCAGGGCTTTGGTATGATTTTGCAGAAGGCATTGGAGGAGATCTTTTAGACCTTTGGTGTGAAGTCAAAGGCATTAGTCTCTCTCAAGCCTTAGAAGAAGCACGCGCGGCTCTCAATCTGACACGCCCCAAACCCTTTATGGCACCCCATCGTTCCTATCGCCGTCCACCGGTCCCTACAGGGCGCCCCCCGCAAAATCTTGTAAAAACCTATCTCCACAAAGAACGCCACATTCCTTTAGAGATTATAAAGCGTTACCGCATAGGAGAAGATGGCGAAAAAATCATTTTTCCCTTTTATAAACCCGATGGCACCCTTGCTTTAGTTAAAGAACGGCTTGCGCAAGCAGGAGCAAAAACAAAACCTACAGCAGCACACTGTGAACCGATTTTGTTTGGCTGGCAAGCCCTTTGCCCTTCAAACCCAACCGCCCCGCAGGCGCCTCAACACGCACTCTCAACCAACCCAGCCGCCCCACAGGCGCCTCAACACGCACCCTCAACCAACCCAGCCGCCCCGCAGGCGCCTCAACACGCACCCTCATCAACCCCAACCGCCCCACAGGCGCCTCAACACACACCCTCAACCAACCCAACCGCCACGCAGGCGCCTCAACACGCACCCTCAACCAACCCCGCCGCTCCACACGCACCCTCATCAACCCCAGCCGCCACGCAGGCGCCTCAACACGCACCCTCAACCAACCCAGCCGCCACGCAGGCGCCTCAACACGCACCCTCATCAACCCAAGCCACCACGCAGGCGCCTCAACACGCCCCCTCATCAACTCCAGCCGCCACGCAGGCGCCTCAACACGCACCCTCATCAACCCCCACCACCACAAACGCGCTTCAGCAGTCCCCCTTAATGGAGCGCGCACCGTTTCCCCTTTTTTCTTCAACAAACCGTACCATTGTCATCACTGAAGGAGAAATTGATGCACTTTCCTTAGCCGCCTATGGATATCCGGCGGTCTCTGTCCCCTTTGGAGGAGGCAGTGGAGGAAAGCACAATTGGATTGAAAATGAATTTGATCATTTAGAAGCTTTTGAAACAATTTTTTTAGCCACCGATATGGATAAGCCTGGTGAAGAAGCAGCCCGTGAGATTGCCAGCAGGCTTGGACGCCACCGTTGCTACCGTGTCCGTTTACCCCTCAAAGATGCCAATGACTGTTTAACCGCAGGGATTGATAGAGCCACCATAAAAGCAGCCTTTTCCTCAGCAAAAAGCTTTGCACCAGAAGGTTTACGGCGCGCCTCAGACTATAAAGACAAAGTCATCGGACTGTTTTGGCCAGAGCCTGAAAAACATCTTGGTTATACGGTTCCCTATCCTAAACTGAAGGATAAAGTGCATTTCCGCCCAGCAGAATTAACGCTATGGAGCGGTGCCAGTGGAGCAGGTAAAAGCCAATTGTTATCAGACTGTATTCCCCATTGGATTGCGCAAAACAGTCGGCTTTGCTTAGCGTCTCTGGAGATGAAAGGAGAACAATCGCTCCGCCGTTTAACCAAACAAACGGGCGGCTTAGAACAGCCTACAAAAGAGACAATTGAACGGATTCTTCATTTTTTAGATGAAGGGCTTATTCTTTATGAGCATGTTGGCAAATCAAGCGTTGACACCTTGCTTGATGTCTTTGACTATTGCCGTGCGCGCTATGGCTGCGATCAATTTATCATCGACAGTTTGATGCGGCTTGGCATTGCCTCTGATGATTATGCAAGACAAGAACAAGCCGTTTATAAAATGGTTGATTGGGCTGTTTTAAACAGTGTGCACATTCACCTTGTCGCCCATGCCCGCAAAAGCGGTCTGGATAAAGATATCCCCAGCACAGAAGACATTAAAGGCGCCTCAGAGATTGGCGCCAATGCCTTTAACATCATCACCATTTGGCGCAATCGACCGTTAGAAGACAAAATCTTTGCCGCCTCTCTCGCACAAGAAAAAGCAGATTTAGCCAAACGCCCCGGCGTTATTATGAATATTGCCAAACAACGTTCTGGTGATTTTGAAGGCAAAATAGGGCTTTGGTTTGATCCCCAAACCTACCGCTATCGCTGTTCTTTTGAACAATCATTCCCTCGACGTTATCTGTAATACCCCACAAACCCCACTCTCTTTAAAAACGCCACCGCCTTCACACGCGCACGCCCTGCTCCCATAGAAACAACAGGAAGGATCAATCCACAAATGATGAAAAACACCCAATCCTTCGCGAACCAAAGCCAGCTCAACCCTAGATTCTCTACTCCCAAATGCAAACAAAAAAAGCTCGCTCCAACAACGGCGCCCCCCCTTCAATAACCACAAACAACGCGTCACCACCCCATCTCGCCACCCCCTCATATGCAAAATCAAAAACCACTCCAACAGTGCAGCAAATACCAGCCCCATCAAGGACAATAGTCCCCATGGTATGTCCACATTCTCCATCCCCACAAGAGCTAAAAAAGGACGACTCCTAAAATGCCGTAAAACAGCACTTCCTTCAAAAGGAGGGAAAGACCAAAAATACAATAAAACGCCACCCGCCACCACGGAATATCGAAGCGCTTGGAAACCTTATAAGTACACATAACGACAACAATAAAAAGGTAGAAAAACACCAACAACAGCAAAAAAAAACAAATCGTTCGACATTACATACCCCTCACAGCAAGCACATTAAAGATCACACCCATGGAGAAGAAAAACACCCCCTACTTTAAGAACCAAGCCCCTAGAACACGCGCACGCCTTACACCCTGATAAATCAAAGGAGAAAAAAATCCAACAATAAAGGGCAACACCCTCTCATCCGAGAACCAAAGCCAGCTCAACCCTAGATTCTCTGCTCCCAGACGGGTAAAACAAAGGATTGGTGCCAAAATGCAGAAAAACAGCACAAAATTCAAAGCACGCAACAACCTCTGTAAAACCGTATCACTTTGCTCGCGTATAAAGAACCCCAAGAGCACTTTCAACAATACAGACAAGAGCAAAACCTTTAAGAATACCGCCCTTATGCTATCCATATCCCTGACGCCCACAGCAGCAAACCACAGGATAAAGCCCATCATGCAACAAAACATAACCGCCTTCAAGAAAACTTGCCAAGCAACAGGCATACTCTTGACGCCCAGATGCACCAAACCAAGGACAGTTGCAAAAATGCAAGAAAATACCGCCCCCTTCAAGAGCAGCTCTCCGTCAACAGCACGACGGCCCACGCCCACATAAATAAAACCAAGGTAGGTGGCAAGAGCGCCATAAAGCACCACCCATCTCCAAAACATCCACCCTGTAACAGAGCGACGCTTGGCAATCTTATAAATAAAAATCAAGGCAACAGCAAAAAAGCAGAAAAACCCAAAAAAGCAGAAAAACCAAGGCAACAGCAAAAACATCACATTGTTCGACATCAAATACCCCTCACAGAAAGAACATCAAAAATCACGCCGGTGGAAAAGAAAAATGCTCATTTTTTTAAGCCCCCCAACAGTACACGCACACACCATACCCCCCTCCAGAGCAAAAAAAGGAACAAATCCAACACTGCTCACAAACACCCCATCGTTCAAGAACCCCCCATTGTTCAAGAACCCCCTATCGTTCAAGAACCAAAGCGTGCTCCAGCCCATATGCTTGGCTCCCACATGTGCCAACCCAACAACAGTGCCAACAACGCCGCCAAACACCAGAAACTTCAATAAAAATACCCCACGCGATATCCATTTACCCCGCACCCTCATAAGTAAAACCAAGGACAGCGCCAACAATGCAACAAATACCGCTCCCATCACTAAAAATTCCCACGATATATCAAAATGCTTCGCTCCCTTATAAGCAAAGCCAAGAACCACTGCAGCAATGGTGCAAAACACCCCCGCCTTCAAAAACACACCCCACGATACAGTCCTACGGTCTGCTCCCACCAAAATAAAACAAAGGACAGTTGCAACAATGCAAGAAATCACCCCCCCTGCCAAAACACCTCCCACGGAATAGCCGGTCGCCCCGCATCCTCATAAGCAAAGCCAAGAACCAAGCCAAAAATGCAGCAAAACGCCAGTCCCTTAAAAAATATGTCCCGCGCAACCACCATACGCCCCGCTCCTTCATCAATAAAAACCAAAGATCATGCCCAAAATGCCGCAAAAGATCAATCCTTTTCAAAGAATGAAATCCTAAACCCAAGACGCCTTGCCCGTCTATAAATAAGAGCAAGGACAAAGCCCAAAAGGACATAAAACACCCACTTGTTTAAGAACCACACCTGAGTCAAACCCAAATGCTCGGCTTGCGCATAAACAAAATCAGAGACAGCAGCCAAAATGAAGCTCAACAACACCATCTTGAGGAACAACCCCTTCGTTACACCACGCCGCTGCATTACTTCATAACCCAACATAAGGAAAATACCGGGAATGCCATAAAACGCCACAGCTCGTAAAAATATGCCCCACGTCATCCCAAGAGCCTTCATTTCCACATAAACAGCCACAGAGACATAGGCCACAATACAGCTAAACACCAATCCCTTCAAAGACAAAAGCCCGCGCGCCATCACTCACCTCCCCCATCAAGTCACTCAAGAAAAATATCCACCATGCGACAAAACCCCTCTCTTTTCAAGAGCCAAATCATAACAAGATGCTTTACACCTCTATAAATCAGCCCAATGACAAAACCCAAAAGGATACCCCCACGGAATTAAGAACCAAAGCCAGCGCCACCCCATGCGTTCAGCAACCGTATAAACAACATGAGATCCCCGCCAATAACGCCCCCCAAACCCCATCCTCTTAAAAAAATTTCTGCCTTTCATGATCCCTCAAATACCTCCCCACATAAATAGAAATAAAGCTCCCAAGAGGCAGAAAAACATCAACCATGGCAAAAAACCAAATCCTGCGACATCAACCCTCCCCCCACAGCAATAAAATCAGAAAGAATGCCCATCATGCAACAAAACGCCCATCCTTTAAAGAAGCCAGAACCACAAAGAGAACAACACACACCACTCCCACAAAATCCCTCGCACAGCCCCCGCAAAATCCCCGCCCCCGTATAAATCTCTCGTACAAACAAATGACAGCAGCAAAAGAAAACCACCACCCCACACCCTTTTGAAAAACGTCCCCTCACGCAACAAGCAGATATAAAAACCTATTCCTCAACAAGCATACAACAGCACAATCCCGTTTCTTTGCATAAACATGAAAGAATCAAAATTAAAATTTTTAAGGAGATGTTATGAGCCATCAAGAGAAAAAAAACATGCAAACCTGCCCGCTTGATCATCAAAATCAAGGAAAGCACATTGGTCATTTAAAGACGCAAGAAATCCCTGTAGAAACGCGTAATCCTTATTTTAAACCCAATCATCCAGAAAGTTCCAGTAACCCGCGCACGATTAAAGCCATTGCCAATGCACAAAGCCATCCCATTGCCCTTTTATATGCCAAAGGACATCTCAGCAAAGCCCAATATAAAGCGGCAGAACGTTTTTATTTTTACTGGCGTCAAAGCCAAGCCGATCTCCACATGAGCCTTGACTACACCCGTGAAAAGGTTGCCTGTAGCCAAGGGTACACACAGCCCATTGAACGTCAAATAGCAGCCTCCAATCAATTAAAAACCATTAAAGTTCAACTTGGTATTCTTGGCTATTCTCTTCTTGAGCGGGTTATAGGCCACGGACAAGCGATCAAAGAATTAAGTTCTTCAAAACGCAAACAAAACTCCCTTGCCGATCATTTACGAGATTGTTTAGACTTGCTCGCATTTCATTGGGGATATGCAAACCATAAACATTTTGAATAATCTCCCTCGCCATTTTAAGCGGCCTCCCATCCTTCCCGCTCCCTCTATAAGCAAAACAAAGGAAAACAGCAATAATGCCGCAAAATACCCCCGCCTTCAAAATCACGCTCCGCACAACCATCATACGCCCCCTCCTTCATAAGGAACAACCAAAAACATCGCCCTTAAGAACACACCCCATGGGATAGCCACACTCCTTCATAACCAAAAACCAAAGAGAATTCTTAAATCCCACAAGCTCAACACTCCAGCCACAGCGCCCCTTGCAAACGCTTCAATCCCCTCAAGCCCTAACCCTCAAAAGACAAAACTGCACAAAACCCTAAAACCCCACACTCAAATACGCATCCCCTTAAAAACAAAGAGCCTCAATCTACAGTAGTCTATCATCATGAGAGGCTTTTAAATGTATTCGTTTTTTAGAGTACATTTTGTTCAAAATTGTTGCATGCATCAACACATCTTTAAAAACAGTTCAATGGATGTCGAACTTAGAATAAGCACTCAGTTGAAAAAAGTATTCATGAAATTTTAATGCACAATAGTTTTTTAAATTCATTTTTTTGATATTTTCTACAACCTAATGTTAGAAATTCTCCTGTTTTTTAAGTCCTCTGATTGCAAAGGAGGCTTTTTTTATAACTGTATTATCTTCAATCAATCTCCTGTTAACTTTGTGATATTCCTCTATAAGGTCTACCCGCAAAATAGATCATTCTTTTGTCAAATTGACTTGCGTTCCATTCTTAAAGAACAAAGATTCTTAACTCAATCTGATTTACAAACAGCTTGGATACACTTCCCTCTTGGCTTCTATTCAGGGTTTTCCGCTAAACTCAAGGCGCAACAGAAGATTGCTCTGTCTCAAAGATTCACCACGCCCCTAAAAAACACTTAAAACATATCCCAAAAAGCTTGCTTCATATCACCAAACCTTAAAGGATAGTGTTTTACGGTATAAGCTGTTTTACACCATAATAGAATGACTAATATTTGATGATATTCTTTATCATATCACACCAATAGGCTGATGTATAATCACAATCAATTGTTCTTCAGATTAAAATTAAGAGAGCAGAATATCGCAAGATTCTCTTATTTATGTTGAATCAATCAACACCATTTCCTTGCGCGTTACAATCGGGAGAGACAGATGGAATAAAATACTTCAAAGATAAAAAAAATCAAAAGACCTCTTCTAAACACTCTCAAGTTCCAAGAGCTGTCATCCCATTAAGAGCGAAAATAGTAGATAGTGCGAACCGCTCTCTTATTAGATTTCATAGAAGAGATTATCCACTTCATAAGGACTTTCTCCGTTAATTCATTCACCAACATTATTGTAATATGAAAATCACTCTATATTTCTTTAAAAGAAGTCCGTAAATATGCAACACAAGTCTATTCTGTTTGGAACATTCGGTTTTACGGTAAGAGCGTAAACTCATTTTAAAAAAGCCCTAAAATGTAAGGTAATGCGCACTTTCCATTCAAATATTGCTCTTTAACCATCAAACCAAATAAAAAATAGACAGGAAAGATGGAGAAAGGCTTAGCCCTTTAAATTCTTCCCACAGGCATTAATCTTCTTTCTTTTAGAGATACCCCCAATATATACAACATCCTTCCTTTCTAGTGCCCCCCTTCTAACATCCTCAAAGAATCCAAAAGTTGATATGGCTTATTCTGTTGTATCATAAAACACTGTTCGTTGAGGACAGTGTTGAAGCAGTTAAAATAATTGAAGTGTTTTTCCAACGCCATTAGTTAAACAAAAAGACAAACTGTAGGAAAATACCTTACAGATCTCGTGTGAAAAAAAATCAAAAAAAAATCAAAAAAAAAGCACAAAAATATCTTAATTATCATAGAAGCGTTAGTATCTTTTATCATTATACTGACGAGCGAGTCTTATCATACAATGGTCTCAAATGCTGAGGATATCAAAGGGAATATCCATAGCAAGCGCAACAACCGATCAGTATAAGATAAGAGAATAAATTTCTTGGCTGTCTCTATATCTTTATGGAATATGCCTTCCCCTATGGATGCACTCTAGCCCTCAAAAAGAGTGCATCCTTCCCCTCAAGGGATACCGCCAAACCCTCAAAGGAGGCATCCAATCTATGAGGATGCACTCTAGCCCTCAAAAAGAGTGCATCCTTCCCCTCAAGGGATA
>NZ_JBHIQU010000005.1:12813-67748 GCF_042196725.1 Bartonella sp. AC158YNML | reverse complement strand
CCGACCCTCAAAGGAGGCATCCAATCTATGAGGATGCACTCTAGCCCTCAAAAAGAGTGCATCCTTCCCCTCAAGGGATACCTCCGACCCTCAAAGGAGGCATCCAATCTATGAGGATGCACTCTAGCCCTCAAAAAGAGTGCATCCTTCCCCTCAAGGGTTTTACTCAACTTTCATCGCATCTCATTCTTATGAACCCTTAACCAAGGACACAAAAAAGTTTATTCGTAGCTATTTTATTACCCATCTTATGCAATTCCATTTCCGTACAGAATTTTCAAAATTTTTTAAACATCCATAAAATCAAATCAGAAAGAATTGATTAAGGCAATTAAGGGTAAATTTTGTCAATTTGTAGACAAAGTTTATTCTTTTTTATGAATGTTGTATTTTTACTATAGTTATTTAAAGTGAATTTATATATGATACATATTGATATTTATTTATAGAAATAAATATAGGAGAAAAACTATGAATATCAGATATTTTTTCATAGCGGGGGCAATTACAAGTGGTTTAGCTCTTGCGATTCAAAAATCTGATCGTATAGTCAATCAACAACCCTCTCCTATTGTTGCACCTTATACTGTTGAGAAAACGCATTTACAGTTTTTTAAACCAGTAAGTAACATATCGGATACATTGAATATACTGAGAACAAATAATAGAACAGCATCAGAACAAGCATCAATAAACGATATATATGAAAAAGGAAAAGACTTATTGAATGCAATAGCTAGTTTTTTATTAGTAATTATTATATATTTCATGAAAATTGGTTTATAATAAAGTATAATATACAAAAAGTTTGTAAAAACATTTTGTGTATATTGTAAACTAATATAAAAGGCCCTTTTTAAAAGGGCCTTTTATAGTTTAAATTTAATTGTATTTTATTTTTATTGACAAAATATTACTGCTTTTAATAATAATATTTTTTAATCTTCCTCACATCTTAAACGACGAAGGCTCTACCCCCAGTTCTCACACCCCATACTGCTTTAGTCAATGATGATCTAAAATTCTCGCTGTTTTTCTAGTAAATTCCTCTCTTTTCAAGCAAGTTTCCCTATAGACAACTGCATACACGTCACTTCCAAGCCTCCATGAAGCAGCCCGATCCATTACACAAAACACCGTATATGCAAAAGTTTTACCCCTTATCACCCGCCCCCAAACACACTCTTTTCCCTTCTGCTCACATCATGAAACCACAAAGATTTTTAAACCGCGCCACTTTGGACACAATCATTACAATTTTGCGTCACAATTAGGCTTTTTCTTCAAGCAAAGGCCATCCTCTTTTCAAGAGAAGGCTGTTTTTTATCATACTCTCAATTCTGCTTCTTTTAATTTTTGTGAGATCTGTTCTAATGCTCTATCGCGTTCATTCAGTACGCATTTCAGTTCTTTTTTTACTTTGCAATAGAGCCGCGCACGCTTAATAAACAAGTAATAAATGACCCCCATTGTCCAGCATATTAAAACATTTAAGAGCATAAAGACTAGGAAAGAACAGACTATAAATGTTATAAGGCTACTCGTCATTTTGTCCCCCTTCCACATTCAGCATACGGATTGCCTGATCGCGTTGTTGTATCGCTTCTTCCAATTGTTGAAGCGTTTCTCTCAATTTTTTTGTTAATTTTATACCCATGAGCCCGATGATCGGAACAAAGAAGATAAACCCTAACCATATAAGGTTACACAGCAGCAAGATAAAGCCAACCATATCACTCTGCCACCATCCAAAATTTGCGATAGAAAAAGTAGCTTGTAGAAACAAAACAAGCATAAAAACAAAAAGAATTATTTTACATTCTTTAGGATAAAGAGGCAGAGATTCTTTGAAGTTAAGAAAACGCATTTTTGCATCAAGGGTCTCAAGCACGTGATTCTGTCTTTTCATCTCTCCCCGATCATTGCGCAATTGTTGTATGGCTTGCTTTTGTTGTGCCGTACTCTTTTTCAATTCTTGGGATAGTTTACAAGACACTCTTAAATGCTTGATCATCAGGTAAGGAAGCCTGATCATAACCATAACCATTAAAATGGCAATGATGATGACCCCTAAAACAGCCAAAAATCCTATAACAAAAGTCACTTTTTCCCCCTATCGCATTGATGTAAAATCACCATTTTTATTCTCTGCTCAAGCAAATGTTTCTAATCTCTTCACTGTTTTTTTCACGCCATAATGAAGGAAACTATGAAGAATTAAAATGACAGGCAATGTGAAAGTACTCAACACCAATATCCACAACAACGGCAGCGCACCAATAAAAAACAATCCAGAAGCAACTTGAGGTGCAACAAGCGCAAATTTTGTAAAAACAGATGCAATAACCAAGCCACATACGAAAAACACACTCACAACGCAGACTATAGAAAAGATTATCAAAGTATCTTTTCTTGAAAGTTTCAAAGATTGTTTAAAAGAAAGGGCGCTAAACTCTGTTGCAAGCCCCCCGTTCTGTCCTCGCCCCTCTGTCTTATAATGCCACAAACTTTGCACTGTTGCCTTTTTTAATCTCCGTCGCATTCCAAACAACAATATTGTCCGTTTTATCAAAGAATAATAAAGTTCTAAGATAAGCTTCACAGTAGAAAACAAAACCATACTCAACGCACAACAAATAAAGATAGCCATCCCTACCATAATCAAGATTACAAAAGCATTTATAAAAAAAGCAGTCACGTGTTCCCCTCTTGTGTTCTGTTGCGAGATTAGTTATCTTGCTGTTGCTTCTCTGGCAATGTTTCCCCCAGCAGTATCATTTCCTTAACATCCCGTTTCAATATGGCATTAAAGATAAAAAAGAGTGGAAAGAATCCTAAAAGAACGCCAAAAATGTTCTGCGGCAAGAGACATAAAAAAGCCCAAACACTATTCCATCCTGCGTCCCGCAAAGACGTGATTATAGGATTGTTTTTAACAGGCTGTCTCCATATCTCCCAAAACATTTTTTGAAGATCTTCTTGTTTCATTTGCGCCATTGCTTGCAACTGTTCTTTAGATATAATGTGAAAAAATTCCAGAGGCTTCATATAGACAGTCGCGACAAAAAGCACCAACAAGAGGATAGCCAAACAACAAATGATGACATACTCTTTCGTTGAGAGAGTCATGCATTTTTTGAAAACAGCCGATTGATCTAACCCTGGCTGTAATACAGAAGCCATATTTCCCTTATGGGCAGATTGGTGTTGTGATTTATCTTTGATCATGTTGATATTCCCCCACGTCTAAAATGCCCACGCACTCTTTAATAATTTAATAACACGCGACCAGCGCGGCTAATCCGTTTAGCACTCTTTTCACCATGAAACAAGCACTAATAAGACCCTGTAAATCTATTTTTTAATTCTTTATACGTGACACCCTACAATCTCTAAAGGCTTATAAGCACAACCGCCACTGTCTTCCCCTTATCTATCATCACCCACACCTCAAAGGATAATGTTTTACACAACGCAACAAGCAAGAATACTCAATCTAAAAAAACATCTCATGTGGAAAACTGACATGCCCACCATAAACGACAGCGTTTACCATTGCTTAAAATGAAGTCGAGCCCATAGGATACAAAGGATAACGATATTTCTCCCCACCTCTTTAGAGGTTAAAGATTCTAAACCCCATATCCGTTTGTAAACAATCCAATTGCTCTCAGTGCACTCCGCCTGCTGAGCACTGATGTGCTGCATGTGCATAAGGCCCTATAGGCAAAACCTCGCCTAAACATTTTTACTGTTTTATATTTAATGGATCGAGCGTTGTATGCCTTATGTGCCGTATATCCCCGCCTTAAATGACAATATTTACAGCATAAGAGGATAAGATCGAAAAAAGCAAAAAAACAATATTGTAGAAATAAAGTTGTAAAAACAATCATATTTTTTTCTATTTGATTGAAGCTCAAAAGAATTTTTTCTGCTGTTTCTAAGGATTTCTTCTCATTTTTACATTCTTTTTTAAAATGATAATCCCATAGGAGAAGTAAACCAAAACGATAGAGAAGAATATGACAGAAAATGACCAAATAAAATTTAGCAGGATTAGAGTATAAAGTCATCATGTCTCCCCCTATCATCCATTATGGCAGCAAACAGATTGTGCAATCACATTAACAAATGCACTATGGGGAAAGTCCATAAAAACAACAAAGCAATAGAGATGCAAAAGATTATTTTATAATCTCACAGCACACCATAGACTTTTAAAGGAAGCCTACTAAAATGTACTACAAAATTTGAATAAGATACATACTCTACATTCTCGCAATATACATTTAAGGGATTAATTTATAATAATAATTCATTGTTTTTGCATGATGAATGAGAACCTTGAATATCGTAAGATTATTTCATTTCAAATCTGTTCCATGTTGAAACCAACTTGCAATCACCCCAAATAATGTCCCCTGCACGTTACAAAGAGAAAGAGCCGTATGGAGTGAAACAGGAAAGAAAGAACTAAAAACATCTCTTAATAAACTGTCTCGCATGCCAAGGGCGTATCGCAACAATGGAAGCTGGTGAAATGTGTGATGATGCCGGCTTGCTTCTTCACAAACGTAAAGATGGGGGCGCTCAGATGGAAGCGCTCAATAGACTTTATATTATTCAAATTTTATATTATTTCACTGGGAGGTGATATCGTTGTCCCCCTTCACGGGCACCGTCACGAAATGGGCTTCTAAGCCCTAAGACATGCCTCTTTAAAAAGCAACACAAAACAAAGTCAAATAAGCAACCAATTATCCAGCATGAAAAGCCCGTAACAAACAACCTTAAAGTTTTTCAATCCTCATTTGAAAGCTTCTTAATCAAAAAGGACCCATTTTAAAAATTCTTTCTTAACAAAGAAATATCTCACAGCCCCTCACCTTTATAAAAGCGCCCACATTTATAAAGACCCCTCCTATAAAGGCATCTTCCATTAATCAAAGTAGCTTCTTTCGATAGTGCATCCCACCCTTTAAATAACATTCCCCCATCTCATGATGAAAATCATTAAAACAGCAAAACAAAATTTATCCTCTATAAAGGATAAATAAAAGGAACACCAAAACAAATTGCTTAACCGTTCACAGTTTATTTTGCGCTAACAAACGATATTTTATTTGAAAATATCGGGTATCTTATGCTATTATAATAGGGTGGGGAAGCTTGTTCTTACAGCTCTCTACCACTCAATAGAAGATAAACGTCTTTTATAGGGGATAAAGATATGCATAACAGGGTGATGTATATCAAACATCTTGCAACAGCACCCAATAACAAAAGAATGATTGTTCTAAAGATAGAATTAAAATTTTCCGCAAAGCGCTTGTGAGAAAAGAAAGACGTAATCTCATTAGAAAAAACACCCATTAGAAAAAATGATAGCATAGCCATGGAACATCCTTCTTATTTTTTCATTCACATTTGACAAAAATTCTCTTCAATTTTTCAAGAGAAGATGAGAAGTCTTTAGAAAGCGCATAATCGGCTATGAATGAAAAATAAGACTGATAAGGACAAGATAAAAATGATAAGAAATACCTTTCAACAAAGATGATTTTTTCCTACCACGTTTCTTTTCTTTGCACTTAAAGAGGCTTTTAGTATCGTTTATTTTTTGATCTGCAACGGCGCTCATATCCCCACAATATTTGCTTCAAGTGCTTTTTACATCCCTGTCCCCCATCCACAGACAGTTTCTTTTTCATTCAAATGGTAAGTTCATGAAAATACGTAAAAAAGGCGCTAGATCGACAATAACAGGCAAACGAAAAGAGCCCAATGGACATATTTCACGTGTCCAAAGCCCCAGCAAATCTCCGCCTCAATCTGCGATTGAAATGCGTGCAAAACACTTTGGTTTAAGCCTCGAAGAAGCGAAAAATCCGCTTGTAGGAACCTATATTGGGCGTCTTTGTTTGCTTGGCTATAAAGAAGATTCATCAGGCATTAGTAAAGAACAATATGACACGGCACAACGATACTTGCAAATCAGAAACGACTATTTATGTGCAAAAGGTTTACCAAACGGCTATTATGATGGTTTTACGCATAGCGCATCAGATGAGAAAGCAAAAAAGCAATGGATTCAAAAAGCAACAGAACACTATGAAGATATGCAAGAAGCGATTAAAGAAGCACAATATCAGCATCGTCAACACAATTTTCATGCGGCATTACAATATCTCGTTATAGAAGATCAACCACTCTCTTCCCTTATTGGTTCCTTGCGCATTATTCTTGATGCTCTTTATAAACATTTTGACTGTTCTACCCCAAAGAGCATTCGCTAAAAACACGTATCGTTGACGTCCCCCTCACAGAATAAGGATTCTAAAATCCACATCCCTTTGTAAACATGTTCCTTTGTAAAAATAACACGCAAAGGCTGTGTTCTTTTTCAAGAAAAGCAGGGGTGTGAAAGGGATGATTGAGTAAAGAGGGAGCAAATTACGTTGGTGTTAAGGTTGATATCACGCAATAGGCTTTTACGGTGTTGTTATCGAAAGTCTGCTGTTTTCTGTATATTTGTAAAAGCGTAAAAACGTGGAACTGTAAATCCACCTCTTGGCAGGGAACACTTGATATCCACAAGGCTTGCCTCTTCATGGATTTCAATGATGTAATGCGCGCGACAAACAACTTTTAAAACAGCCACCCCGTATAAAAAAACACTTACACGTGTCATAGAAGACTTCTCTTATATTATACCCTCCTCACTTACGTCACCCTGCCTCAAAAGATACTATTTCACAGCATGGGCGAGATAAATATTGCCCCTCTTCCGCTCTCAACATTCCCCTATCGCCCTCTGTTGGAACAACCCAACCCCATCATGCAACTTTGCCCCCAAAGTTGCGACAACCCTTAACACTTGAGAGGAGCATGAGTAGCATTTTTAGTTTTTTCTTGGTCCGTTTTATCCAGATAGCTCTTCTTGATTCATAGCAAAAAAGAGACATGGCATGAGGTGATTCTCCATAGGTTTTAAATGATAATATCCTACGATAATTGGGGCTATCATTTAACCTGTCATTCCGGATGATAATGATAGATTTATGATTATAAATCAATATTTTGTTATTAAAAACAAGACGCTGTTTTTTTTACAAAATTACAAACATAATACCTTACGCGCAAAAACCGATCTTTATCCCCATGGACAACCACACAAGAACCCACTCTAAGAGTAACCTCGCTCCTAACCACCGCCCCCAAAACCAACTACACAAGTCTTTCTCTCATCACATCGCCAACACAATAGCAATAACCGTGCCCCCCCACCACCCGTGCCCAAAAGACATCATCAACCATCCCTCCCCCACAAACATCGCCATCAACAAGCTTTCACCATCCCCCCCTTTCTCACGAGAAAACATGTTCTTTGCCACATAAAAAAAGGCCAATGAAGACAACATATCTTGCTGCACAACCAATAAATGAGCATTTTCCTGTAGATTTATTTCCGCGATAAAAAGGGAAAATAATCGTTTTTCTGTTGACAGAATATGAAAAATCGTATTTAATAACGGGCGCGGTATGGGTTTTTTTGTGTCTAGATTTCATTATCAAATCTTTAGGGTGGTGAAATATCTATGTGGGGGTAATAGAGTTGTATTTTGCAACACTATTTCAAAGTGTATTGTTTGAAAATGTATTTCGTCTTTTTCTGACTATCTTTCTTTTGCATCACCAATTAACCAAATGATTTTGAGATATTCAAGCCAAACAGTATGCATAAAACGCTTCCCAAATAAAACACCTATGCAACACATCACAAAAGGGATGAGCAATACACGAACAAAAATAAGATGAATACAACTGTTTTTGTTGACACATGGCACATTTTTTCCTGCTTTCCACACCTTAAAGGATGAAGATTTTACCCCCATCAGTTTGTAAAAAAACTGTTCTTGTCAGAGTGCACTTGAGAATCACTTAGCATTCCAGTGCATGTTATTGACCAAAAGCTTAAAGTGTCCCAAACAAGGCTAACCATATCCACCCCGCATAAAAAACACTTAAACTTAAGAAGCTTGCCTTATAACACGCCCCATAAAAGAACACTATTTCACGGCATGGGCGGGATAAATATTGCCCCTCTTCATGCCCCCAACGTTCCTCTATCCTCCCTTGGTTGGAACAAATCGCCCCCATCATACACTTTACCCCCAATGTTGCACCACCCCTTCTACTTGAAAAGGGGCATGAGAAACATTTTTAGTTCTTTTTGGGGCCGTTTTATCCATACAGTTTTATTCATGACGGATAAAAGACATGGTAGGATAATTTTACAACAGATGATGAATCATATTTCTCTTTAAGAAAAAACTCAAAAAACGCTTCCTAAAAAGAGCTATTCTAAAAATAGGTATTTGCACAACAAGCACCTGTTATAGGGGAAGCGTTTTAATTTTTCACGTGGAAAACTGTTGAAAATAGGCTGTTGTCTTTTCATTGAGATGAGGCATGCAAGAGCAATACACGCAATAAAAGTAACTTAAAATATCAAGATAACGTTGCCAATGCATCCAAACGTCTTACCGTTTTTACAGCTTTTAAAGGAAGAAAAAACACACAGATTTTTGAAACTAAAAAATCTCTCAATTAAGCCTTTTTATGAAAAAGTCGACAATATGCTCTCATCGCCCGCAACTTTCAAGGGACAAAGTCTCTCTCCCAAACATAGCCAGCCAAACATTTTTTAGCCACAATTGAAGAAAATAATCATTGATTATCAATATGGAGGTTCATAGTATGAAGCCACAAGATTCACCCCTCCCTGATTCATCCCAAACACCCCCAACACCTGAAGGCGCACGCGCACCAGAAGATACGCGTGCAGATGCATCATTCGAAAATCTTACTGCAGATTTAGAACGACTCCACATCGAAAAAATAAAAAACACCCCTTTTAATCGTGCGGAATTAAAAGACATTATTGCCGGTTTAGAAAAGCATAATGCCGATGGCAGTTGGATCAAAAATTATTATGATATTTTAGATCTGTACATGATGCCAGCCTTGGTCGATCAAGCAAATCGTAAATATCCAGAGATGAATCTCAAACTTACAAGCCCCCCTGACGGCTTTGCCCTTGCACTCAAAGACACTTTCGAGCGCGGTATAACATCTTCCAGATTTATTGTTAATGCGCAAGATAGGGGCATCCATTTTGCGGTTGTCGATCATCAAACCATTGATAATAAAACATCTTTGATCTTTTTTGAACCAACCTTACTGCGTGACACGCTTCCCGCATTACTTGCATTAAGGACGCGACAATCCCTTGAACATTACCAATTTCCGAATATTCATTTTGCCATGGTAGAAATGGATATTCAACGAAGCTCCTCTGAATGTGGGATGTTCAGCTTAAGCCTTGCCAAAAAACTTTATCTTGAATCTCAAAAATTAGAAAGACTGCACAAAGATAATATTAAGGGCATATTATGTGAACCAAACACGCCTTTACCAGCTGAAAAATTAGATCCGTATATTCCACCTCGTTTATACAAACACTTACAAGGAAGAAGACGTCTTAGGGAATATTTACAAGCCAATCCGGATGCTGAACATGAAAAAGTAAACAAAAAAGGTGAAACCCTAACCGAAAGATTTGAGAGAAGTTTAGTGACAACAGAGACAAAAACTGTTTCTGTTTCACAACATAGAAAAAGAGCAACGGAATACAAATCTCTGATGCTGTAATGAAGATTTTTTCCATCGCCGTATTCCATATCCATAAAGAATGAAGCGATACTGCTTTATGGTGAGGAATGGGCTTTGTGGGCTTTTCCCTTCGAAAGAGAGAAAGATGCAGACCGCAAGTAACGGAAACTCTTAAAGATAACAGTCAAAACGGTATATTCTATCAAAATGAACATACTTACAGCTCGTATTTTAAAACCTTGAAGATAGAAAACACTCTCGGGCTTTGTTGCATCTCAGAGATGGGGCCGCCCCGTTTTTTTATGTAATTGTTTAAGCCCTAGAATGGCTCTCACCCCTTTTGCTTTTCTCTCTTTTAAAACATTTTTTAGCCACAATTAAAGAAAATAAGCACTTATCGATTATCAAATTATCAATATGAAAGTTCATAGTATGAAGCCACAAGTTTCACCCCTCCCTCATTCATCCCAAACACCCGCAAGCGCAAGTGATTCTACAGAAAATCTTGCTGTAAATTTAGAACAATCCAGCAGTGAAAAAGGGCAAAATATTCCATTTACTCGTGAAGAATTGCAAAATATTATTGCCGGTTTAGAGGAGGACATCTCAACGGGCCGCTGGTTTAGAGCTGATTATGCAAGTACAGATCTTAAACTGATGCCAGCTTTGATAGAACAAGCAAATCATAAATATCCTGACATGCGTCTTAAATTGGCAGGATCATCTCATGAGTTTGCTCTTGCACTTAAGGAAAACATCGAAAATGGCGTTCAATCTTCCAAATTTATCATTTACACAAAGGATAGAGGAATCCATTTTTCAGTGATTGATCATCAAACCGTTGATGACAAAACATCCGTGGTATTTTTTGAACCTACAACACTTAACAGTATGAAACCAGCAGTATTGGCATTAAGAACACAATTGGCCCTTAAAGCGCATGAGTTGCCCAACTGTTCTTTTGCCATAGCAGAAATGGATATTCAACGAAGCTCTTCTGAATGTGGAATGTTCAGCTTAGCCCTTGCTAAAAAGCTTCATGCCGAATCTCAAAAATTAGAAAGACTGCATAAGGATAATGTTAAGGGTGTCTTATGTGAAGGGGACACCCCTCTATCTCCTGAAAAGTTAGATACATATCTTCCAACCTCTTTTTATAAACATGCACAGGGGAGAAGACGTCTTGAACAATATATAAAATCTAATCCGGATGCTGAACATGAAAAAGTCAACAAAAAAGGTGAAACTTTAACCGAGAGATTTGAAAAAAACTTAAAAGAAGCAGAGGGAAAAACGGTCTCAGTTTCACAACATAGAAAAAGAGCAACAGAATACAAATCTCTGATGATATAATGAAGATTTTAGCCCTATTCCATATCCATAAAGAATGAAGCGATGCGGCTTTACGGTGAGGAATGGACTTTGTAGGCTTTTCCCTTCGAAAGAGAGAAAGATGCAGACCGCAAGTAACGGAAACTCTTAAAGATAACAGTCAAAACGGTATATTCTATCAAAAGGAACATACTTACAGCTCGTATTTTAAAACCTTGAAGATAGAAAACACTCTCGGACTTTGTTGCATCTCAGAGATGGGTCCGCCCCGTTTTTTATGTAATTGTTTAAGCCCCAGAATAGGCTCTCAGCCCTTTTGCTTTTCTCTCTTTCAAAACATTATTTAGCCACAATTGAAGAAAATAAACATTTATCGATTATCAATATGGAGGCTAGTATTTATGAAACCACAAGATTCAAAAGACATCCCCTCACGTTCATCACCAACACAAGAAGGAGCAAGCACAGCCAAAGGAGCCAGCGCGGATGAATCCTTAGAAGATCTTATTGCACGTTTAATGCAAAGTTCGGTCCAAACAGAAGAAGAACATGTTGCACCGAATTCTGAAGAATTAAAAGATATTATTACAGGCTTAGAAGATGATCTCGTCACCGGCCGTTGGATTAACTCTTATTATGAAGACACAGATATTAGATTGATGCCATCTCTCGTAGAAAAAGCAAACAGCAAATATCCAGGTATGAATCTCAAATTAGCTCTTACAGCAGAAGAGTTTTCTCACGCACTAAAAGAAATCGTTGAAAGCGACGCAAAATCTGCCCAATTTATAGTCAATTCTGGAAGCAAAATCCACTTTGCCGTCCTTGATTATCAAAAAGTTGATGAGAAAATCTCTTTGATTATGCTTGAACCGACAACATTTCAAAATATCGCTGCTTGCAAACTAGGGATAAAAATCAATCAAACTCTTGAATGTCTTCAACTGCCTCCCTATTCTTTTACCATGGCTGAAATGGATATTCAGCGAAGCTTTTCTGAATGTGGGATGTTCAGCTTAAACCTTGCCAAAAAGCTTCATCTTGAATCTGAAAAATTAGAAAGACTGCACAAGGATAACGTTAAGGGTGTCTTATGTGAACCCAACGCATCTTTATCTCCTGAAAAGTTGGATACATATCTTCCAACCTCTTTTTATAAACATGCACAAGGGAGAAGACGTCTTGAACAATATATAAAATCTAATCCAGATGCTGAACATGAAAAAGTCAACAAAAAAGGTGAAACTTTAACCGAGAGATTTGAAAAAAATTTAGAGACAGCAGATGGAAAAGCTGTTTCTGTTTCACAACATAAAAAAAGGATTCATGAATACAAATCTATAATGATGTAATTGAGACTTTTTTCATCGCCACATTCCATAGCCATAAAGACATTCCATATTCATAAAGAAGGAGGTCCTCTTAAAACTATAATCAAAAATCCAAAGCTCTTCTTAAGCTATAATCCCTCCTTGAAGAGACAGAATGCTGGATACGTGAAATATTTTATGGTTTTAGAGATTTAAGTGAAAGCATAGGTCTCCTCCTATAGAATTTTTCTAAGAGTTCTCTCAAAGCGCCTCCACATCAATACCATGCTCTCAAACCAGTGCCAACACCACCACGAACACAATGGCAGTGATCTCGCGTGCGCCACACCAACACCGCCCCGCACCAACAAAAGGCTATCACCCCCATGGGAATGGGTCTCAAAACCAACCTCTCCACCCCCACAAACAAACCCTTTCCTCGTGCAAAAACCCTTTCTCAAGAAGGGGAAAAGAAGTATAGAACTGGAATACACAGGGAAATTTTTATAACACCCTCCCTCACCACCAGCTGAACCGGAGGCATCATCCTTGCCCCGCCACGCCAACACGAACACCCCCACCAACGCCACAGCCAACACCCCCACGAACACAATGGCAATGCCCCCGTGTGCACCACATCAACACCGCCCCGCACCAACAAAAGGCTATCACCCCCCCATGGGAATGGGTCTCAAAACCAACCTCTCCAACCCCACAAACAAACCCTTTCCTCGTGCAAAAAACCTTTCTCAAGAAAGGGAAAAGAAGTATGGAACTGGAATACACAGGGAAATTTTTATAACACCCTCCCTCACCACCAGCTGAACCGGAGGCATCATCCTTGCCCCACCACGCCAACACGAACACCCCCACCAACGCCACAGCCAACACCCCCACGAACACAATGGCAATGCCCCCGTGTGCATCACACCAACACCGCGCCCACACCAATAAGACGTCATCAACAAACCACCCCATGGGAATGGGTCTTAAAACCAACAACAACGCTCTCCCAACGGAAAATATGACCACATCCAACCATGCCCCACCCTAGGATTCTACAAATAACATTTTGATTTCATTGGTTTTTTCGTCTATTCTCTTTTTGAAGAGCAAAAAAACCATTTTTACTATATCAACCAGCCTCACATCAAAATGAGGCTTTATTTTATGGAGAAGCAAATGAGAAAAATATCATCCGCAGGGCTTGCACTTATTAAACAATGGGAAGGATTGCGTTTAAATGCCTATAAAGATTCCATAGGCGTATGGACAATAGGCTATGGACATACCAGCACTTCTGGTAAACCGTTTGTTCACAAGGGCATGACCATCACTGAAAAACAAGCAGAAGAACTTCTTTGCCAAGACTTAAGACAATTTGAAAATACCGTTGAAAAAAATGTGACGGTTTCCTTAACGAATGAACAATTCGCCGCGCTCGTATCGTTTTGCTATAATGTAGGAACAGCTGCTTTTTGCAATTCGACCCTTCTAAAAAAGCTCAATAACGGCGAATATGAAGCCATCCCTGCTGAATTACAAAAATGGACCAAAGCAGGCGGAAAACGTCTTCACGGTTTAGTGCACCGTCGTGCAGCCGAAGCAGGCTTATGGGCAAAAGGAGCTTATGTTTCTCCCAACTACCAAACCGTGGAAACGAAAGAACCAATGGGATTTTTCAAAGCAGAAGCGCTTACACCGATTATTGGTTCTTTTTCTGGACTTGGAGGTTTATTGGCAGGCAATGGACCCATCCAATGGGCATTGGCAACCATTATGGTTTTAGCCGCCTGTGTTGGCATTTTCTTTGTAGCAAAACGGTTTCGGGAGCAACGTTTATGATGTGGTGGATGAAAAAAAATCTGATGATAACAGGAGCGGCTCTGACCGCTTTTTTTATCGCTTTCGCAAAAATTTTCACTCTTGGAAAGAAAATTGAACAGCAAAAGCAAACAGAAAAAACGCTAAAGTCATCAACAACACGGCTAGAGGTAGAAAATGAAATTAATCAAAAAAGTGATCCTGATGTACGCGCTGCTCTTACTCACTGGTTGCGCGATAAAAACAATCAATGAGCCTTCTCCTTGTGTTGGTTGGATGCCCATTTATTTAGACAAAAAAGACCTCAATATCATCAGCTCAAATCTGGCAAGAGATATTTTAAAGCATAACAAACAAGGGGAAGGCTTGTGTGGGTGGAAACATGGCTAGAAAAAAAACAGAAAAGCAAATGGAACTTACGGACAAGGAAAAAGAAATGCTACAAGAAATCATCATGACTTACAAAAGTATAAAAATGATGTCACGCTATACGAAGTGGATTATCTTCATCATTTTTTTATTAGCGCTTGATTTTTCACGTATCATAGATGCATTGACAAGTATTTTTACACAAAAATCGAATATTCAGCTCTAAAATAAAAAATGAAAGGTGAGACGTGCTAACTCTTACTATAAAAAGCCATCGGTTCATAATTTTTTTTAAACAGAGAGCTTTTATTGATGATTTTCACGTCTCACGAAAAATTTTCATACTCTTCACAAACACCATTACGAAATGAATTTAAGTGCATTAAAAAGATTTTTTTAATAAGCGCATAAGTAAGCAACGGAATGGTATTGTCTACTATAAAGCCCCATTTTTAGACTCGTAAAGAAGCAAGCTGGCACCATTACACATTTACCGCCCAATATTAGCAATAAGCCTTAGAAAAGAGTCGTCTCGCTCTCACAGGGCTTTTCGTAATGGCGTTTGTAAATAGCATAAAGGTAAAGCCCCCCTATGAATCATATAAAACTATAGGGCACCATCATCTTTTACGCTTGCGAAAAAGCACGCTGGCATTATCACACTTTTCCAGCCTACAATGTTGTGATAACCCTATTTATAAACACCTTAACTATTTGAGAATATTCATAAAAAGCATTTTTGTTTTCTTTAAGGATTTTACTCTGACTCTCTCTACTTGTAAGATACAAAGAAAATGATTGTGTTTGTTTCAACATGAGAGAGAGATTTAAAATGAAAAAATCCTCTGCTATGAGGCTTTTTATTTAATGTACAAAACAATGAACGATTATTCTAAAAAAGCGTTTCTCCATTAAAAAATGTGAAGCAGCACCGATTGTTGTTATTATCTGCAAGAATGAATGCTTTTGAAAAGCCATATTACATTGATTTGTGATGATAATGGAGCGTTATTCAACTTGAATTAGACCCCTGAATACCGTAGGATTCTCTTATTTCCAAACCTATTCCATGTTGAAAGAACCAAACCCATGTTGCTTGCACATTACAAGTAGAGAGAGAACAGAGTCAAAAACTGTATAAGAAAGAAAACAAAAATGTTTTTTATGAATATTCTCAAATAGTTAAGGTGTTTATAAATAGGGTTATCACAACATTGTAGGCTGGAAAAGTGTGATAATGCCAGCGTGCTTTTTCGCAAGCGTAAAAGATGATGGTGCCCTATAGTTTTATATGATTCATAGGAACTTTACCTTTATGCTATTTACAAACGCCATTACGAAAAGCCCTGTGAAAGCGAGATGACTCTTAAAAAACACGTAAATATGCAAGACCAGTCTATTGGAAGTATTTTGTTGTACATAAGGAGCATCCTCTCATGAAAGAACGCAAAAAATAAAAGCATAAAGCAATGTATAATTTTCATTATTTAAAAAATATTACCATAGATCCTTTCGAAAGGTATAAAGCAGAAAGATGATGGCGAGTAATTTACACCTTTACATTCTTTCTCAATGAAACTGTCTTCCTATTTCAGAAATTGCCCAAACAGAAAGAAGCAAGACGCTCTCTCCCATCGAGTGTACGACAGCTGGAAATGTTCGTAGGGCTCTTCCCCCTCTCAATTTTTTCTCAAACATTCTGTTGCATTAGAATTTGATGTTGATTGACAAGCAGCAGAAAAAGCACACATGCTCTTAGAAAAACAACGCCATCAAATTAAAAATATAACAACTATGGATGAGAGAGATGCGTTGACTTTTTAACATAACAAAAAAGACTGAGATGGGCATGCTGTAAAACAACAATCATAACACAATTGGCTCTGCGTTTGCTTCGCCTTGATAGTGTCCAATCCTTTGTGCCCAATTTTATTAATAATAGTTATTAATAAAATCACAAAATTAAAATAACCACTTGAAATTATTTGGTATATTAATCATCATGAGTAAAATAAAACGTATCATATGGCTTGGTTCTTCACTCAAAGATATAAAAAGTCTTCCTGATCTTATTCAACAAAGGATTGGTTATGCTCTGTATCTTGCTCAGGGAGGAGATAAGGGAGAACTCAAGGGGGGTGGATCTGCCAATATCCTAGAAATTATTGAACACGATATCAAAAGAACTTATCGCGCTGTTTATACGGTACAATATAAAAATCTCTTTATGTGTTGCATTGTTTTCAGAAAAAATCGACCCATGGCATTGCAACACCAAAACCAGACATTAATCTGATTAAAGAACGTCTCAAGTTAGCAGAACAATTAGAAGGGAATGAAAATGATCAATGTTTCTCAGGGTAGTTCCAATGTTTATGCGGATCTTGGTGTTTCAGATTCCAGAGAGATGCTTATCAAAGCACAACTTGCTCATAAGATTAGTCAAATTCTGAAAGAAAAAAACTTAACACAAAAACAAGCTCGTCAACTTTTGAAAATGACTCAACCAAAACTGTCTAAACTTTTAAATGGAGAATTTCGAGGAATGAGTAAAATGAAAATGCTTGAGTGTTTGGCAAAATTGGGAAACGATATCAAGATTATTGTTAATCCGAAAGAAGTTAAAACGCTTGAAGGACATTTTGAAGTTGTTTTTGCTTCTTAAAATTCTTTATGATTTGCTTTTTATGGTCTATTCATAGAGGGCAATCTTATATAAAAGTGGTCAAATGAATCACGTATAAAAGTGTGGATTTATATCAAACAGTTGCACTCAAACTATTGGTTTTATTAGTTTTCGTGTAATAATATATCTTCTTGTTCGTAATAATTTCTTTTTTCGGCTACCTGTCGTTGTTCCCTTGGCTGGAAAATTACATTCCACAATATATGTAACAAACAAGTTTGATATCTGTCAGCATGGATTTTTCTCTTTAAGCTTCTCAAATGAAACCATCTCCCTATTTTAAGAGATTACCTAATGTTGCGATCGCCCTTGCCACTTAAGACGGTTCATAAGAGCCATTTTTCCTTTCTTATACAAACCTTATTCCCTTACTCATCCCGCTTTTAACGTGCAAGAGATATGATTTTGATTGATTCAACATGGAATAAGATTTGAAATGAGAGAATTTTACGATATTCGGATCTCTCATTCAAGTTGAATAACACTATATTATTATAAATCAAAGTATTACCCAAACAAAAAGACACATATTTCAGGGTGCAAAAAACATTTAACAGAGCAAACACTTAAATTTTGTTTTCATGCAAAAGCTTGAAATACCAGCATCTTATTCATAAAAAAACAACAAGCCCGACCATGCTTTTTCCAACGCTCTCTTTCCAACGCTCCATGGGGACTGACTCTTAAATGATTACGCTGGTTGATAAAAACCATAGTGACCTCCCCCTTATGAAGCACAAACACAGAATTTTTTAATGGTAAATGCGTAAGCTTGAAATGAAAAAAGAAAACCGTATGAGAAGAAAGTTATTATCAATCAAAGCATTGTATTTTTATCCGCAAAATATCTTCAAAGCCAATCCCTCCACGATAAAAATATTTCATAAATGCGAGAAAAGAGCCAAGAACCAAGCGTGAAATCTATTCAGACACACGATAAATCAAACCGTGGAAAAGAGAATAATCCTCTAAGATAAAGAAACTGTCAAAAAAGCAAAAACTCATATGAAATATATAAAAAACGGGCCAGAAGGCCCGTTTCTTTATAACTTCTATAAAAGGGCTTAGAAATCCATTCCGCCCATTCCACCCATTCCACCACCAGGCATTGGAGGCATTGGAGTATCTTTCTTTGGAACTTCAGCAACCATTGCTTCTGTTGTGATAAGAAGGCTAGCAATTGAAGCCGCATTCTGAAGAGCAGAACGCACAACTTTCACAGGATCAACAATTCCCAAAGCAATCAAATCACCAAATTCACCGGTTGCGGTATTGTAACCATAAGTATCCGCATTGTTTTCCAGCACTTTGCCCACAATAATAGCGGCTTCTTCACCGGCATTGGTTGCGATTTGGCGCGCTGGTGCCTGTAGTGCACGACGAACAATATTAATACCTGCTTCTTGGTCAGGATTACTTCCCTTAATGGTCAACGCACTTGCTGCACGCAACAATGCGGTACCACCACCAGCAACAATACCTTCTTCAACAGCAGCACGTGTTGCATTCAAAGCATCATCAACGCGGTCTTTCTTTTCTTTCACTTCAACTTCTGTTGCACCACCCACACGGATAACAGCAACACCACCAGCGAGTTTAGCAAGTCTTTCTTGCAATTTTTCGCGATCATAGTCAGAAGTTGTTTCTTCGATCTGAGCCTTGATTTGATTAACGCGAGCAGTAATTTCGCTCTTTTGTCCAGCACCATCAATAATAGTGGTATTTTCCTTAGAAATATTCACTTTCTTTGCACGTCCAAGCATATCCAAAGTGACATTTTCAAGTTTAATGCCCACATCTTCAGAAATAACCTGTCCGGATGTCAAGATTGCGATATCTTCAAGCATTGCTTTACGACGGTCACCAAATCCAGGTGCTTTTACAGCAGCAATTTTCAAACCACCACGCAGCTTGTTGACCACGAGCGTTGCCAAAGCTTCACCTTCCACATCTTCAGCAATGATAAGAAGGGGTTTTCCAGACTGAACAACAGCTTCAAGCACAGGAAGAAGAGACTGCAAATTAGACAATTTCTTTTCGTGAATGAGAATGTAAGGATCATCGAGATCAGCGACCATTTTCTCAGCATTTGTGACAAAATAAGGGGAAAGATACCCACGGTCAAATTGCATTCCTTCCACGACTTCTAATTCCGTTTCAGCAGTTTTAGCTTCTTCCACGGTAATGACGCCTTCATTGCCAACTTTTTCCATAGCATCAGCGATCATTTTACCGATTTCAGCAGCACCATTAGCGGAAATTGTTCCCACTTGTGCAATTTCTGCTGACGTTTGGATTTTTTTAGCTTTTTTGAAGAGGTTTGCCACCACTTCTTCAACAGCAGCATCAATTCCACGCTTCAAATCCATTGGGTTCATGCCGGCAGCAACAGCTTTAACACCTTCTTGCACAATAGCTTGTCCCAAAACAGTTGCTGTTGTTGTTCCATCACCCGCAACATCATTGGTTTTAGAAGCAACTTCGCGCAACATTTGTGCACCCATATTCTCGAACTTATCTTCCAGTTCGATTTCTTTTGCAACGGATACACCATCTTTTGTGATGCGAGGCGCACCGAATGATTTATCAATCACCACATTGCGACCTTTAGGGCCGAGTGTCACCTTCACAGCATTAGCAAGAATGTCGACACCGCGCAACAAACGCTCACGCGCATCACGGCCAAATTTGACTTCTTTAGCAGCCATTTAATTTCTCCTTGGAGTTTTTTTCAAAATAGTACACAATGAAAAATTAAGTGCTTCAATTAGCCCATAATTCCCATAATGTCAGATTCTTTCATGATGAGGAGGTCTTCCCCATTAATCTTGACTTCAGTTCCAGACCATTTTCCAAATAAAATACGGTCTCCTGTTTTTACTTCCAAAGGCACACGCTTTCCGTTATCATCCAGAGCGCCATTGCCAACAGCAATCACTTCGCCTTCTTGGGGTTTTTCTTTCGCTGTATCAGGGATGATGATCCCACCAGCCGTTTTATTTTCAGATTCAACCCGACGGACAACGACACGGTCGTGAAGTGGGCGGAATTGTATATTAGCCATGTTTTAAATCCTTAAAACTGAACATAATTGGATTAATCTTAAAATTCTTGCTAGCACTCTCTTCATGTGAGTGCTAACACTATCTGAAATATAAAATCGGTATTTCTCAATGTCAAGAATAACCATAAAAAAATAGTCATAAAAAATTTCTCTAAAGCAGATTCAAAGTCTTGCCTCTTATTCCACTTTCGCGTTATTTAGCTCCTTTAAGAACCCGTGAACAAAAAAGGATCTTATCATGGTTGAAACACGTCAGGAAACGGATAGCTTTGGAACGATTTCGGTACGTCAAGATCGTTATTGGGGCGCACAAACTGAACGTTCTCTGCATAATTTTAATATTGGCAGTGAAAAGCAGCCTCTTACCATTATTTACGCCTTAAGCCTTGTAAAAAAAGCCGCTGCACTTGTAAATATGGACAAAGGCAAACTTTCCCCAAAGATTGGAAAAGCCATTGTCACTGCCGCAGATGAAGTTCTCTCTGGCGCATTCGACACGCATTTTCCTCTTTCTGTTTGGCAAACAGGCTCAGGGACACAAAGCAATATGAATGTTAACGAAGTTATCGCCAACCATGCCAGCATGCTTTTGGGTGGCAAACTGGGAAGCAAAAAGCCTGTTCATCCCAATGACCATGTCAATATGAGTCAATCATCGAATGATTCCTTTCCCACAGCGCTTCACATTGCCACCACGCTGCAAACGCGCCAACATCTTTTTCCCATTCTTGAAGCTCTCATTACCACTTTAAGAAAAAAAGAAGAAGAATTTGCCGATATCATCAAAATCGGACGAACCCATACGCAAGATGCAACCCCCTTAACACTTGCACAAGAATTTTCAGGCTATCGCGTAGCACTAGAAGCCAATCTTCAGCGTATTGAAACCGCCCTTACCGATGTTCAAATGCTCGCCCAAGGAGGGACGGCTGTCGGAACAGGGCTCAATGCCCCGAAAGGTTTCGACGTCGCCTTTGCTGAAACAATTAGCTCCCTCACAGGGATCTCCTTTAAGACAGCACGCAATAAGTTTGAAGCTCTCGCCCATCATGGGGCGCTTGCCCATTTCCATGGAAGCCTGAATGCATTAGCCGCAGATCTCTTTAAAATTGCCAATGACATTCGTTTTTTAGGCTCTGGTCCACGTTCTGGCTTAGGCGAACTAAACTTGCCTGAAAATGAACCTGGCTCTTCTATTATGCCCGGCAAAGTCAACCCCACTCAGTGTGAAGCCATGACAATGGTTTCTTGCCAGGTCTTCGGGAACCATACCAGCGTAACATTTGCCGCCAGCCAAGGACATTTTGAACTCAACGTCTATAAACCTGTCATTGGCTATAACGTTTTACAATCGATTACACTTCTTGGTGATTGCATGCGCTCTTTTGATCTGCATTGCATTCAAGGACTACGGGCCAATCGCATTCATATTCACTCTCTCATGGAGCGCTCTCTCATGTTAGTCACAGCTCTTGCACCAGAAATTGGCTATGAAAAAGCTGCTGAGATTGCCAAAGCAGCGCATAAAAATGATACAACTTTGCGCACAGAAGCACTAAAAGCCGGGGTTTCTGGCGATGACTATGATCGGCTGGTTGATCCCAAAAAAATGATTGCGCCCCAATAAAGAGGGCACATGCTTTTGTTATTGCTTGTCAATCAACATCCAAACTTACTGCAGCAGCAAGATTAAAGTGGTTTGAAGGCTTTCTCTGCTGTTGCAGCTTATATACCAAAGAGGATGAGTGTATTGCATATCCCTGTTTGGATCGTCTCTATAATGGAAATACAGCCTCATTTGCAGAGAATATAAAGCCGTAAAGTAAAACCACAATCTCCAATCTTGCATCCTTTATGCAGCTTTGAAACAAAGATTAAAGTGGTTTAAGGGCTTTCTCTGCTGTTGCAGCTTATATACCAAAGAGGATGAGTGTATTGCATATCCCTGTTTGGATCGTCTCTATAATGGAAATACAGCCTCATTTGCAGAGAATATAAAGCCGTAAAGTAAAACCACAATCTCCAATCTTGCATCCTTTATGCAGCTTTGAAACAAAGATTAAAGTGGTTTGAGGGCTTTCTCTGCTGTTGCAGTTTATATGCCAAAGAGGATGAGGGTATTGCATATCTCTGTTTGGATCGTCTCTATAATGGAAATACAGCCTCATTTACAGAGAATATAAAGCCGTAAAGTAAAATCAATCTCCAGCTTTGCATCCTTTAATTTAGCCTTACAACTTTCAAAAACGTCAAGAGCAATATCTTTTAACGAATAGAGAGAACGCATTGCCTCACGCTTTTATTTTTCACGTTCTTTAATGGAATCACGTCCTTCATGTAAAATAGAACACCCCAAATCAAATATACTTGCGTAGCTAATTTACACGTTTTTTAAAGAAACATATCTCTATGTTCTCAAACCCATTTCGCAACAGTGTCCGTAAATGATATAACCTAAACACCATTGAACGCCCCCATCTTTACGCTTAGAGCAAACCAGCACCATCAACACAACTTCTACCAACGTCCACGATTGCGTGACATCCCTTAGTATTGGAGTCATGAGGGGATTTTGTCCTTATCTTATACAGTTTCACTCCACACAGGGCTCTCCCCGCTTGTAACGTGCAAGAGACATGGATTTTGTTTGATACAACAAGCAACAAACTTGAAACGAGAAAACTTAGGGTGTTTAAGGGTCCCATTCACGTTGAAGAGCACTCAATTATCCACTTATAAATCAGTCCATTCTCCCCCAAAGCCCCCTATAAAGAAGATGAAAACTTCTTAAGCCTCTCTGTTAAAAAATCGGGAGGCAAACACCCCGATTATGATGACTCCACAACATTCATTTTAGGGTCTCATTAGACTCTCATCGCCGTTTGCGACTCTTGCCCACGATTGCGTGAAATCCCTTATTGCGTGACGCCCCTTGACACTTGGAACAATGCATGAGGAGCATTTGTCTTTTATACAGTTTCACTCCACACAGGGCTCTCCCCGCTTGTAACGCACAAAAAAACATGATTTTGTTTGATCCAACAAGCAACAAACTTGAAACGAGAAAACCCTAGGGTGTTTAAGGGTTTCATTCACGTTGAAGAGCACTAAATTATCATTGATAAATCAGGATATTGCCAAAAGAAGAACAGCTCTTTGAACAGTACTTAATGCACCAAACGGTTTCGACATTGCCTTTGCCGAAACAATCCGCCTACTCTCGGAGGTCTCCTTTAAGACTACTCGCAATAAATTTAAAGCCCCCTGCTCCTCATGGAATCCCTCACGCCTCATGGGAGCCCTCGCATTTCCACAAAAGTCTGAATGGATGTACGCTAATCTCTTTAAAATTGCCAATGACATTCGGTTTTAGGCTCTGATCTACATTCTGACTTAAGCGAACAAGAAGGAAGATAATTTATCGTTTTACATGGTGCATAAGAAACTTCATGAAACTTGAGATTCTCGCACTTCTCCCCTTTTTATTCTTGGTATTGCCCCTTACTTGTTCTTCCTATTGTATTGAATCAATCAAAATTATTCGCCAAAATTATTCACTTGAGCATCATAAGCGAGAGCGTCATATAAATAAAAAACGATTGAAAAAAATAACGTCACGCATTTCTCAAACACCAAGAGCTATCGCAATATTGGAAACTGGCAAAGAATATAACAGTGCTAACATGCATTTTTAAATATCAATTTGATATCACCCATAATGAATATTGCATCTATAGAATAAATAATAAAAAGTATTTTATATATAAGATAATGGTTTTTTAATAAACTAAAAGCTTATTTTCTTATAGCATAATGTTTTCTAAACACAGAGTACAGTGAAGGACTATATTAAAAAGCTTGCAAATCAACGTTTCCATAATGAAAACCGCATGAAAAACAAGTTAAAAAAACTTTCAAAGTTACGTAAGCATAAATTTTTAGAGGATTTTATTTTTTCATAATGATATTAACTATAGATTTTTTTAACCAATTCATATACAATATATTATGTATTTAAAATAAATTGGGGACGTTTTATGAACACAAAATGTTTAATTACACTATCTATTTTCACTTTCATTACTGCTTCAACAGCGCAAGCAGCAGATACAGTAATCTTTAAGCAACCACAACTGAATGTTTCATCGCCAAACATTTTATCGCCACGTATCTCACCGGTTACTGTCTCTGCGCCTTTTTCTTGGTCTGGTTTTTATTTTGGAGGACAAACTGGATATTTTTCCAGTCAAAACACTCTAAATTACGCACAAGAAGCCAGAGAGGGGAAATGGGCTTGGGTTGATAGAGGCTTATCTCCCAAACCATCAGGATTGAGAGCAGGTTTGTATGCAGGCGCTAATATTGATCTGGGAGATAACCTTATTTTCAGTTTTGATACGGACATGGTCTGGTCTGGGAGAAAAAACACCCAAACAGACAATGGAAAGAAAATTCTAGATGAATTAGACACAATTAACGCAGCTTTTAAAGAGGCTGGGATTCCTATTATAAAACCTGCAGCCCAAGATGAAACGATACCCAACTATGGTGACATTGTTGTAAGCAGTGTAACGTTGAAAGAAAAATGGGCTGGCGCCGCACGCGCGCGTATTGGTTTTGCTTCCCATCGTCTTATGCCTTATATTGCAGGGGGTATCGCCTACACACAGATGCAATATATCATGTCACTGTTAACAAAATCGCAAGAAGATTCGACAGTATTTGCTTCTGGCAATGTATTAGATGAGACAAAAATCATGGTTGGTTACACTATTGGTGGTGGTTTTGATCTTGCAATGACAGATAACATCGTCATGCGTACAGAATATCGCTATTCAGATTTTTTTAAACAGAAATTTGCCGACGATAAACTTAAAATCGCCTCAAAAACGCATGATTTTCGCCTCGGCATTGCTTATAAATTCTAATATCTTGTAAAAATTGAACTGTTAAAAAACCCTGTTAAAAACAGGGTTTTTTTATAGCTCCCTTTCCCTTAGAAAGACGAAGATTCTCGAAACCAGTGCTAAACTTTAAACAAATGGTTACGAAACAATCCAGCTTTTCTTAAAGCAAGGTCCTATCCTTTGATCATTTCATGGTATACGTTTGGAATATAATAACTACAACATATTGACTTATAAAGATAATTTAGTTTTATTCAGTTTGAATGAGAGTTCCGAATAACATAAGATTCTCTCATTTCAAATCTGTTCATGTTGAATCAATAAAAACCATTCGCTTGTACGTCACAAGCGGGGCTGGAATGTGGGTAAATTGTATAAGACAAGGACCAAAAATGCTTCTTATGAATTTTATCAAATACCAAGGGCTTTAGCAACATTGAGAATTAGCAAATTGTGTAATAGCGCCGGTTTGCTTATTCATAAAGCTTTTATACACTTCACAAGCATTTTGACATCATACGATTGGGTGCCATCGTAAAATTAATAAGAGCACTTATTAAGAGATATTTCTTTAAAATAAATACGGATACCGCGCTTCAATGACAACTTCATATGATGATAACATGACAACAGCATAAAATAGAAAATCATCAGTTAATTTTTCAACTTCCTCTTCACATCTAAAAGAAAGCTTCCCTCATTAATCCATAAACAATCCAGTTTTTTCTGAAAAGTAACGTCCCTAACCACTTCTCGCACTTGACTTCATAAGATAACCAAACAAGATAACAAATCTATCCTTGGAGATTTTATCCAATCCGCTTTCCACTTATATCTTCACACTTTGCAATTTGTACACTCTTGTAAGAAAAAACTCTGTTGTCAAAGACAACCACTCAGTAAAAAAAAGATGACAGTCCTTTGAATAGCACAAATAAGGGACCTAATCTCCTCTTCACATCTGAAAGCTTCCCTCACTAACCTATAAATAATCCGATTTTTTCGGTGTAAATTCATCAACTTTCTGCTTATAGGATTCACTTTATATAGGGTCATGAGAATTCACTTGCCTCCCTCTTCAAAGGATAAAAAATCCAAAACCCACACCAATCTGTAAACAGATCGTATTCTTAATAGAGTCTAGTTTCTCTTGGCTTGCTATTCATGTGATGAACATGCATCAAGCGCTATGAGCAAACCCTTTCCCGAAATATCCAACGCCTCTTAAAAAAACGCTTTAACGTTTTAAGGAGGTTGTATTATAATACTTCAAATGAAGTGTCTTTATGCAGCGCATCAAAAGAATAACACAAACATCATTGTAAACAATCATAGAAATGACAACAGCAACCAGCAAAGCATCCTTCAAGAACAAACAGCTCTATTCCATTTTCCCATAAGCTGTAGTTCTATTAAAAGTTCTCACTCATCGATAGCACCAAGCAGATTCATATATAATTATTTTAAAAATAACCTTATCGTTTTACATCTTACCCTCTTCCCCACACCTCAAAGGAGGAAGATTCCTACCAGCCACTGGTCTGTCAACAATCCAGCTTCTCACGGGTAGGTTCCACCTGCTGACCCCTCATGCGGTCCACTTCATAAGTGCAACAAACAAGCCCTGCCCTGAATACGGATCACGATATTTAAAAACACTTACAATATGGAAAAATTTTCATGCCTTATATCAATGCTCTCAACAACGCTGTTTTACAGCATAATAGAATACCGTCATTTGATGATATAAGTACCATAGAGTCTCTACACCTGCAACGTCCAGCAGATGTGCCCCACTGAAAAGAGCTATATCATTTAAAAACAAACGTAGGTTTTAGAATTTTCATCCTTTAGAGCGAAAAAAAACAAATCCAAAGATGAGGTTACTCTCATACAATTTCAAATGTCATAACAGATAAAGGAAAGTATTCATGCGGTCGAGATAAGCCACACAGTCCAGCTCCATCCGCATATTTACCTTTAGGCAAATTTTTTTACAGAGAAAGCAGCAAATCTATTACGTATTCTTGTTTTCCTAATCACTTTTTAAACCACCTTTTGAATTACGCTTGTGACAGATTCATCAGATATCAAGGTCGTCCATAAAAGACAACTTAAATAAAATAAGATAAACAACGATATCAAGTGATAGTGTAGAAAATCTATAAGTGGTGCGGGTGGTCGGACTCGAACCGACACTCCTTTCGGAACCAGATTTTGAGTCTGGCGCGTCTACCAGTTCCACCACACCCGCACATTACTATAAAAGACAGACTTGTCGATTACCCTTTTGCACTATATGAAGAAGAACAGATTCGTCAACAGAAGACTTCTCATTTTTTAGAATTCATATCATTTTTTATTTGTTTTATGAAATATTGTCTCTACCGGATTTATAGAAACCTCATTTGTAAAGTCTTTACCTCTTAATTTTATAAAAAACACATGATATTAAACAAATTAAAGCTTTGGACGATTTCTTTAGCAAATCGGCGTACAGCACCACACTGGCTTGGTTTCATTGCTTTTATTGAAAGTTCTGTTTTTCCAATTCCCATAGATGTTTTATATATTCCGATGCTGCTTATCCATCCCAAGCGGGTTTATCGCTATGCTTTTCTTGCGACGATCTGTTCTGTTTTAGGAGGAATTGCCGGTTGGTTTATAGGACATTTTGCCTATGACACCCTTGCCAAACCTATTTTAGAATTTTACGGTAAAGTTGAAAGTTTTGAATCTCTAAAAAACAACGCAACCCTACAATTTCTCATCATTTTACTGATAACATCAGGTTTTTTACATCTTCCCCCCATCAAGATTGTCACAATTTTGGCTGGTGTTATGAGTGTGCGTCTTGAATTTTTCATTCTTATTTGTATTTTTTCCAGAGGCGCTCGATTTTATCTTCTCGCGTGGCTTATGAAACATTTTGGACAAAAAGCAATGAATTTTTTAGCACAGCATTTCAAATGGATTATTCTCATTGGTTTTGTTAGTCTCCTTTTAATTTATGGGGTTTTCATCGCTTTTTTAAACAAGCAGATTTTATAAGGAATAGACTCAATGGCATGCGTTTTGTCTTCTCACCCACTTTTACACAAGCACCTTCATGTTGAACCCAGCAGAAAAGAACAATGTTTCTGGGCTTTTTTTCTCACTCTTTGCTTGTCCACCATAATAGGTCTCGCCCTTAGTTTTGAATATCTTGGCGGCTATCTTCCTTGCGATTTATGTCTCATAGAGCGTTTTCCCTATTATGGTGCCATACCATTTTTGCTCTTAGCAGGTTTTGGGGCATGTTTTTTTCGCACAACGGCTTGGATACAACTTTTATTTTTGTGTGTTTTTGTCTTAATGTGCATCAGCCTTGTTTTAGCCGTTTATCATGCGGGTGTTGAATATGGCTTTTGGGAAGCTCCCCTCAGCTGTGGTTTAAGCGCAGTCAGAAAAACCTCAAACGTTAACCAGCTTCTTAACCAATTAAACAACATTCATCCTCCTTCTTGTTCTGAAGCATCCGTACGCTTTCTTTTTCTCTCATTTGCCGGTTGGAATGTCGTCTCAAGCCTATTTTTCTCCCTTATAAGCCTCTATATCGCTTCAAAAGGAATTCTTTCAGTCCATAAAAAACTCTAACCATAAAATAGAAACGAAACCGCGTGCACTCGTTCTCTCCAATCACTTCTCCCCCCTAACCAACAACCCTCCAGTCACCAATCCCCACCCAAACCAACCCACCAACACCAACGAGTCACCAACATCCCTCCTCTAGCGTTGTACTCAAAAGACAAAAATAAGCAGAGACATCCATTTTATGGTTTCACCTCTCTGTACTTATGGGCAACATTTTGATAAAAACTCGTGATAGAAAAGCCGTAAAATAATAAGTGAGGGGACCAATAAATATAAATGGTCTGCTATGGCTGAAGATAAGAACACAGCGCCTTCTACCCTGTCACCTATTTCCTTAGATATAACCAAACTTGAAGAACCATGTGTTATGATGGAACATGATCATAATGCATGGCGTGAGCATATAAAAGACAGGGATTTAAATGCTCCTTACGAAAAACCACCTCATATAAAACCACGAATCAAATCGGCACCACGCATCAGGCAAGTTTTTTGGTGCGATTTTCCTCATGATTCGATACTCCCTGAATTTTGGAAAAAGCGGCCTGTTTTAGTGCTTTCTAAGAATGCAAAATTATATGGAAATGTGACAGTTTTGCCTTTTTCAACGAAATCACAACCCAATAATCCCGCTGCGTATCCAATACAATCTCCCATAGAGAATAAAAAAGCATGGATTATCTGCAATTATGTCACAACAGTTTCTGTAAGTCGTTTAAGTTGCTCACGTACCGTTCCAAGATTATCCTGCGAAGATTTTCATAAAGTTGTAGCTCTAATGCTCAAATATTTACCGCATTTACACTATTGACTTTTGAAAAAAATAAGCGTACATATACCGCCATACACGGCATCAGTAATGGTGGCCGCTTCCCCGCAAGGGGAGATAGGAACGAAGGAGTGGGAAACCGCTCCTTTCGTCATTTTTGGTATTTTTTTTGAGAACTTTTTAGCCATTTTTTGCAACCTTCCCTAAAACATATCCACATTCATTCTCCACCGTTGTTGTTTTGAAATATTTGCGATTTGGGGATAAGCAGAAGACAATATCCGTACTGTTGATCCGGTAAAGTTTCCCATGGAGATTACCGAGATGTTGTACATACTTATCATTTCATTGCACAAAAAATCGTGCTGGCGTTTCTTAAACTTTATATGATTTACCGCAATGGGAATATCTTTCCAAGATTGAAAAAAGCTTCGCTTTATATGACCACACCTCAAACGATCGTATTTTACGAGAGAACAAAGAAAATTCTCTAATAAACTAGAAATCAACCCCCAATCGATTTCTATCTCTTCACCAATAATAATTGTTTGTCGCCCTAACCACATTATTTCACCGGTCACATGACCTAACATAGCTTTTGCAGATAGATTTTCTTCCCCTTTTCCGAGAAACGATCTATGTTAAGCTATTTTGGGATTTACTGCTAAATTGCGTATGCTTGCGCTTTTAAAGCCTTTTTTCTCACCATATAAAAGGTAGATAAAAAAATAATTTCGTTTATCAGCTTTATTTTAAAGACATACCTATTTTTTACAGGATACGTTCTCCTTTCTATCAGCCCTATCGCATTTAATACACTTGTCGTTTCTAAACATGAACAACCAAGCATCACAATGGAACAATAGACATCCATTGTAGCTTGTCATCAAGTTTTGTATATTTTGACACTAGGTTTTGTACCAATTAATTTTTTTTCAAAGAGTTTTTAAAAGGCTCTCAAAGGGGGGTCAAAGACCTCTCAAAGCCTTCTCTCATTTTTAGCATGAAAATGCACTTTTTTCTGATTTTCACTCTTTTTAGCTCTTTTTTACAATTTTAAATGTCAAAATCTATTTTGACAAAACGCGCATTGAATGCTAAATTTTATACATAAAAACAACAAATTACCATCTAATCCCACTGAGTATAAAGCCTAGTGTCAAACTACACCCATCACTTTCATTGGCACTTGCATTGACAAGAGATAAACAAGAGCATTGATCATCACACACGGAGCAAAAATCTATAGCGACTACGCCATAGACTTTCGCCACGCAAGGGTTATTCTTAGAGCATATTTATGATGAGATAATCATTTATGACATCCTTTTTGTTGTGCCAAAGAACAGGTTTTGCTAACTAGTTTTACTATTGTGCAAATTTCTTAAGAAAAACTCTCACTAGGTCTATAGATAGCAAGATTTCTTTATGGAGAGCGCACATGACGCTCAGCTTTGACCTTTTCCATAACAAGGGTAAATTCAAACTTTAACCAATGCGATAATAGACCTATTCTAAACGATTTACGCACCACCTCATCAGCAACAGGCTGCTCCAATATCGGTGCATTGACTTGAGAATTTTTTGCACTTCCACGCACCGTAAAAAAAGACTTTCTTTTTTTCATATTTAAATCCATTTCAGTTGATTTGGATTTTAAAAGTGCCCAAAAAAATCAAACAAAAATAGAGAGGTAAGTTACGAAAACTACAGGGTAAATTTTACTGCCCCAAAATGTCTATTTTTCCCCGCCTGAACAGTCAGAGGAACACTATAAAAATTATTTTCATTAAAAAACAACTACTTATAATCTAGGGGAAGAAAGGTAAAAACTTCTCCCAGAAAAGTAGATTATCTTCAAAATTATCAAAAAAAACAGCACAATTTTAGTGATCTTTTTATTTTTTTTCTTTTGATAAAATTAATTGGCAGGTGTCTTAGGCGCCCCTCCGGTAGGTTCCCAATTGGCAATACTTGCAAGCTGCTCAATAACATCCTCTTTTAACTTACCATTTTTCTTATTGCGTAAATCATATTGATCAGCATTCTGTTGCAGCCACTTTATAAGCGTTCCTTTAACAGTTTTACCACCCTCAGCCTCACTCACCGCTTCCCAAGCCGCAACAATAGCAGCAAGCTTTGGGGCATAGCGTGGATGCGTTGGATCTTGAAACGTATAATATTTTTGATCCTTAACGTCACGAGAATCATCCTCAGGGAAAAAAACTTTAGGTCTCTTACCACACAATAAAAGCCATTCTTTTAAATTATCTAAGGAAACAACAGAAGAATCTTGAAAAATAGGATTCTCGTCCCAACGCCCCCCCCAAAAATCACGATGATAGTACCCTTCTACCCTTAATTTTCCCTCTTTTGCTTCTCTTACTATCTCACTATAAACAGCTCGGAACAAAGCAATTTTAGCGAGCGGTACTTGATTCCCTCCTTCGTAAATACCACTGTCTTCAGGTCTGTGTTCGTTGGTAAATTCACATATAAGTGGATTCAAGCCCGCTATCAATAACGCTGCCTGCAGTATTGTTAGTTTTTGAGAACGTAAAAGCCATTCTAAACTTTCATCAATTTCCATATATTCCCCGCCTTGTTCTGCACAACTTAACATATTTTTCAAAACGCTAAGAGCAATCTCCTTCACTACACAGAGATTATACTCCCCTCACACTGCAACTTACCACACTTTTTAAGTGCCTCACAACCACACCCTTCCTTGTGATACACAAGCAAATGATTTGAATTGATTTAAGATAAGAAGTTTTAAAGTGAGAGGAATCCTACTGAATTTTGGGCTTTCATGCAAAATATCAGGCCAGTTACAAGGCGATAAATGCCCCTTCATAAAGTATCAATTTTCATGCGTGATCAAACAATTGGATATGATAATATCTCTTTCATTTATGCACTCCCACCTTTACCTGCCCCTGCAATTACAGCACAAAAGATAATTCGTTACATCAAATCCACCTCTAAATGCAAAAGCTGTAACAACGCTCAATGCGCGTAAATATCATAAGAATACTGACTTACACCTCCACAAGCGGGATGATTGGCGTAAAACTGTACAATAAAATGCCATGCCTATAATGAACCGAGCTAAAAGCTGTCGCAACATTGGGGGCTAAGGTGTATGATGATGCCGGCTTGCTCTTTATGAAGTAACAAGCCAGCACTATCTATTTGCCAGCCCCCAATGTTGTGACAGCCCTTGGCTCTTAAGACGGTTCATAAGAGCCATTTTTAGTTCTTTCTTCTATAGTTTTTACCCACACACCAACCCCGCTTGTAGTGTGCAAGCAAGTGATTTTGATTGATTCAAGATAAACAGATTTGAAATGAGAGAATCCCACGTTATTCGGGAGGCTAATTCAATATGAATAACGCTAGATTATCATTATAAATCAATATCTTTTATGCAGCGTAAAGATGGAAAGACTCAATGGAGTTTATATTATTTAGTGTATATTATTGTATGAAGGCTTTACTGTTTTACTCTTTTATACTCTTCACGGACGCCCTCATGAAATAGGCATTTGTCCCTTGAAAAAAGTCTCTTTTAAAGAATTATTTCAAATTCCAAAGATTATTATCGTCTTTTGAACCCGTCAAATGAATGATCGTGCCCGCTTATTTCCATATATTCAAAATACATTAGAATGCTCCATTGAAAACGTCCCTTTAGCATAATAAAGCATATTTTCTCTCAATGCTTTCACGCCCCCCTCTCGACCCCACTTAATAAATCTCCCACTTAATAAATCTTCCTGTACTTGAATTTATTTGCCAGCTTTACTTTCATAGCACCCCAGCATTTTTTTACTGCAACCTTTTTGCAATTTTTCAGTTTTGAACTTTTAGATTGACTTTCGGTTTATTTTTCTTATGTTTTAGAATTATTCTAAAGTGCAGAGGAACAGAAAATGTTGAGATCGTTTTTTTCATTTGTACAACGTAAAGCTCTGTCCTTTCGTTCAGCACAAACAATGATGCTTCGCGCACTCAAAATAAAAGAGCAACATGCGGCGCTCTATTTAAAATATGCAAAAGCTCTAGAACCTTATTCCTCTAGGGAAGCCGCGGTTTTTACCGCCATGGGGCTTCAAGAGCTTAAAAATTATAAGCAACTTTTGTGCCTTTCTTGCCATAATCGTGCAAACACTATCGGTTCATTATGTGGCCGAACTTCTCTTGTGAAAGACAAGAGCCGCCATCCCTCCCAAAAAACAACAGCGGCAAATCACACCATAAAAAAACCTTCGAAAACGCAAAGACAAACACTTTTGACTTGGATTCAACCAGGTCTAGCAGGGTTAATGGATGGCTCTGTTTCCACCCTTGCCCCCATTTTTGCCGCAGCTTTTGCCACGGGAGACACGCATCAAACTTTTTTGATAGGACTCTCAGCTTCAATTGGTGCAGGACTTTCGATGGGTTTCACAGAAGCAGCCCATGATGACGGCAAATTATCAGGACGTGGTTCGCCATTAAAAAGAGGCCTTGCCAGCGGCATTATGACCACATTAGGAGGATTAGGCCATACGCTTCCCTATTTAATCAACTCTTTTTATGTAGCGACAATTATTGCTTTTATCATTGTTTTTTTCGAACTAGGCGCCATCGTCTGGATTCAGAACAAATTCATGTCAACTCCCTTTTGGCGCGCTTCTTTACAGGTCATCATTGGAGGTGCCTTGGTTTTTGCCACGGGTATTCTTATTGGCAGTATCTAAGAAACCTTATCCACAACCCATGATTTAGATCTCTAACGTATCGTTCCTTTTAGTAACAACACATTGATTTATATAACTCTTAATCTTTGTCTCAAACATACGGCTGTCTTAGAGTTGGATGTTGATTTACAGGCAACAACAAAAGCACGCGTTCTTTTAGGCAAACAACGCCATAAAACGCAAAACTTTCCAGCAATAGGTTGAAGAGATATACCAGCACCATCACACACTTTGCTAACCCTGAATATTACGGACAAAAGCTTTTGACCCTTGAGACGATTCATGAGAAGCACTTTTAGTCCTTATCTCATATAAATTCACTCCACACAGGCTCTCTCGGCGTGTAACGCGCAAGCGACATGGTTCTGATTGCTTCAAAAAAGAGAAAAATTTATACCATTAGGGACTCTCATTCAACATACAAAAATAGTGAATTATCATTATTAATCAATATATTAGCATTCTTGGGAATTCTATTGATAGTATTTTTGGATAATGCTGTAGAGTATTCTGGATTAGCAAGAGATGATAACCAAGCTCTGGGGACAACCTCCATAAACAAACCTTCATCGACTTGTTTTATGGGTATCTTTTGTTAAAGTATCATTTTCTTCTAGACCTCATATTTTGGAAATGCCTTGATCATGCCGCACACTAAAACCAACGCACCTCTCAACAACCAAGAAAATCCTGTTTCTTCTCAACCTTCACACCCTGTAACTTTATTCGTTGAACGTCTTGCACATGGACAAGATTTAGAACTTCCTCATTATGCGACAGCGGGTTCTGCTGGCCTTGATCTACGCGCCGCCATTGGAGAAGAAGAAACGCTCACTCTTGCACCTGGGCAGCGTGCTCTTATTCCAACAGGTCTCATTTTTCATTTATCCCTTGGGTTTGAAGCACAAATACGTCCACGCTCTGGCTTAGCCTTAAAACACGGCATCACATGCCTCAACACTCCAGGAACGATTGATAGTGACTACCGTGGTGAAGTCAAAGTTCTTCTTATCAATTTGGGCCAAGAAGACTTTTCTATCCAACGGGGAATGCGCATTGCGCAAACAGTCATCTCACCGGTTATTCAAGTCAATGTTTGCGCCATTGAACCAGAACAAAAAGACAGTCCTCAAAGCCATATGGAAAGCCGTGGAACAGGAGGTTTTGGTTCAACGGGGCACACTTAAGAAGCTTAAAAACCACTTCTCTTAAAGCAACACACCGTACAGTCTGCATCTAGATTACCTTGGGCTTTAAAAGCCCAAGAAAGCATATATTTACTCCCAAGACTTTTTCATGAAATGCGCTTCTAAACAAGCATGCTTTCTTCTCTTTTGTCTCTTCTCAGCCTTCATACCCCATGATGTTATCCGTTCAGCGTCTTGCAGTTGAGACAAGGAAACTTTCTCATTATACAACAACTGGTTCTGCTAGCCTTAATCTACGCGCCGCAATCTACACGCCGCCATTGGAAAAGAAGAAACGCTCACTCTTACACCTGAAGAGCATGCCCTTATTCCAACAGATCTCATCTTTCATTGATCCCTTCTTTCATTGACCCCTTGGGCTTTTAAAGCCACGCATCCCTCCACGCTCTGACTTGAACTTTAAAACAGTGCATCACATGCCCCCTAAAACAATTGACAGTAATGACCGCGGCAAAGTCAAAGGTCTTCTCATCAATTGTAGCCAAGAAAACTTCTTGCATAAAACGGGGAATGCGCCTGGCGCAAACAGTCATCTCACCGGTCATTCAAGTCAATGTCTGCGCCATTGTTTGGCCTCTCATCACACACAAACAGCCTCTCTCCACCATACCGTTGTTCCTTGCATTATACAAAACTTTATTATCACCTGATATGCTTCCATCCGCTCTCATAACAAAAACATTGGCATTAACTCGAGCTCACACACCGCTTATAATGGATACAATCTCCACATCACAGTGATTTATCAGATTGACCTCCTCCCTACACCTCAAAGGAGGAAGATTCCTACCAGTCACCGGACAATCAACAGTCCAGCCTCTCTTGGCAAGCTTCATCTGCTGACCATTTACGCGGTTCACTTCATAAGGCGCGAGAGATAAACCCTGCCCTGAATACTTGATCACGATATCTAAAAACACTTAAATATCTAAAGCTTTTCATGCCTTATATCACCGCTCTAAACAACGATGTTTTTATGGCATAAGTGGAAAATTTATTTTTTACACCTTTAATGAAAAATCCAAATACGACAAGTTTCTCTCATTCCAAATCTATTTATATTGAATCAATCAAAACCATATCTGTTGCAAATTACAAGCACAGCTAATGGAGTGGGAAAAACGAAAGAAAAGATTAAAAATGCTTCTTATGAACACAGCGTACGAAACTTGTTACTTATGAAGAAGCAAACCGGCACCATCATTACATTTGCCAGCTCGTGGATATTTGCGACAGCCCTTGGCACTTGAGACAATTCATAAAAGCCATTTTTAGTCCTTGTCTTATACAGTTTCACTCCACACGGGCTCTCCCCGCTTGTAAAGCAACAGATATGGTTTTGATTGATTCAACATGAAACAGGTTCGGAATAAGAGAATCCTACGATAATCGCAACTCTCACTCAACATACAAACAATGAATTATTATTATAAATCAAAAAGTTGCATCGAAATTAAAGGGGCGATAAAGATGCAAAGAGTATGATGGCACCAACCTAAATCATCTACAAGCAATAATCACTCCTGTTTTTATTATTTACCGCATCACTTGAGGAAAGATGAGAAGAATTTTGCAATCCTACAAGACCGATTTTACGATATCCAGCCATGCGTATTTGATTGCGTAAATCGACGACAAAACCACAATCAATTTCACTCTATATCGGCTCTCCACCTTTGATGAAAATACTTTGTTTCCTTCAACAGAAGCTGTACAGTTTTGTTATCATGGGGCAGTAACAGTTTCTATCGTAGAAATGTTAGCGTTTACCGCAGGACTTGTTATTGGAGCATCCATATGATCCACCCCATGGCCACCCTCTCCATCTACAGCACTGTCTGTCACTCCTGTTTTTTTATTATTTACCACACCACTTGAGGAAAGATGAGGAGAATTTTGCAATCCTACAAGACCGATTTTGCGATATCCAGCCATGCGTATTTGATTGAGTAAATCGACGACAAAACCATAATCAATTTCGCTATCCGCTTTAATTAAAATTTTTGTCTCTAAATTTTGCTTAGTTTCCCCCAACAAAGCTTCCCTCAAGGCTCCTTGTTCTACAAGACGATCACCAATGTAAAGAGAACGATCTTTTTGTAAAGTAACATAAACAGGCTCATCAGGTTGCTCTACTGAAGGCGCTTGAGTGATAGAAGGAAGCTGAACGGAAATGACAGACGTTGCCAAAGGCGCTGCAACCATAAAAACAATAAGCAACACCAATACAACATCAATAAAAGGGGTCACATTGATTTCGCTTTGCAACCCACTCTCGTCTATATCCCAATCATTATTAAGGCTTGCTTTCATTTTTTATGACTTTTCTGTTGTCTTTGTCTATCAAGTTCACGGCTCAAGAGCCTTTCAAGAGCAGCCGCGATATCGCCTAAATCACTACGATAACCATTCAAAGCACGCATAAGGCTATTATACATAACAACGGCGGGAATAGCTACAAAAAGCCCAATAGCTGTTGCAAATAAAGCTTCGGCAATTCCAGGAGCCACCACATCCAATCGCGTTGTTTGAGACTGAGCAATTCCAATAAAAGAATTCATAATTCCCCAAACAGTTGCAAAGAGACCAACAAAGGGAGCAATTGCACCAATGGTTGCAAGAACGGTGCTTCCACATGCCACACGGCGTGTAGCAGCCAGCAAGCAACGCGACAAAAGCGAGTGAACCCTTTCTTTTAAACCTTCATGAACATCACGCGCATTAATATCGCGGGAAACATTTTCATATTGACCGCTCTTCTCATAAAAGAGAATATCTTCAATCGTTTGTGCACTTTCCTTTGAACTAGTTCTCTCACCAGAGCTTTCATTTATCCCTTCAGGAGCAGAAAAATGAACCTGTTGTGTAGAAAGATACACCTCTTTAAGGACTTCTTTGAGAAAAAACACGCCTGCACCTTTGCTTTCTTTCAAACTCGCTGCCAAACGTGTAAGAGTCTGAGCGTTAAGAACCAATTGGAGTTCATGACGAACTCTTCGTTTTGCCAAAGTGATCTCAATAATTTTCACAAAAGCAATTGTCCACGACATAAGAGAAGCAAGTAACAAAATAATGATAACAGCTTTCACCACCCAATCAGCAGCCATAAACATAGAAAAAGGAGAAAAATCATGCACTGTCAATACAGCAGACGTATTATCTAAAGGGACTGTTTTATCTAAAGGGACTGTTTCAGATTCCATTTTTATCTCACATTCTTGTGCTCTTATCTTTATTTATGAGCTGGATCGTCACCCCGCATAGCATCACTGTTCCACAATGCCACTACCCTTTTAACGTCACTTATGTATTCCTCTTAAGAAAGAAAACTTGATAAATCAAGTATAGTTTTATTCCACAAGCTCCCTCTTAATTCTAAAGAAATTTTTCTCTAACAATTCAACAAGTTTATCTTACCCAATCAATTTATTGCATAAATTAGGCAAAATGATAAACTTACAAGAAGTATCGCATATAATATTTTAATTTATAAAAACAATTCATCATCATTCCTGTTAAATAAATCTCTCATATCGCAAAGCTTCTCTCATTTCAGCAACTCTTTTAAAGCCAACAAAATATTTGCTTCCATGAAACAAGCAGCAAAAATATCATAAAACTCTTGAAGAAAAGGGTATGCACATCTCTAACAACCCGTGCACTGAAATCCCTCTCCTATCCTAAAATAAAAATATACCTTACGTTTTAAAAAAAGAACTATCGCAATATCTTAAACTGACAAAAAGTATCATGGGGAACGCGTGTTGCCCCCAAATACACAGAGAGCAAAAAGCCGCAATATTCTTTGCTTCAAAAGCATAAAAATGACATTACTTCTGCCGCAAAATCGCAACCACCATGTATTTTTCCTGTCCCAAGTAAAAAAACAAGTCTTACTGCGCCTTTTAAAGAAACATCTCTCAAAGAGCACCCAATCCCATTTCGCGACGACGCCCGTGAATGGTATAACGGTAAATCTATTGAGCACCTCCATCTTTACGCTTATGAAGGAGCAAGCTGGCACCATCACACACTTTGCCAGCTCGTGGATGTTTGCGACAAACCTTGGCACTTAAAACGGTTCATAAGAGCCATATTTAATCCTTTCTTATACAAATTTGATCCACACCACTCATCCCACTTGTTATGTGCAAATGAGTGGTTTTGATTGATGCAAGATAAACAGATTTGAAATGAGAGAATTTTACGTTATTTGAGCGTCTCAATTCAATATGAATTACGCTAAATTATCATTATAAATCAATACATTGCTTTTTTTAAAAAACTTTTATAAAAAAACTGCGCCACGAGAAACTGAAGAATGGTGCTAAATTCCTGCAAAAGCATATAAGACAGTTTTCAACAGACGAGCCCCTTTACGGACAAAGCATATTTTATAGACGAGATTTATTTTATCAAAAACAATTTTAAATTCGACAAAATGAAAGGAACCAAAAAAAACTTTTTGCGTTACCCCAGCAGTGAAAATTTTCACTCCAATGCAAATGATCACTATGAACACACCAATACAAATATAATGAATCAAGAGAGGGAAAAAATATCATGGCCATGAATAAAACAACGCCGCACAATAAAACAGCTTCAGAAAAAGATCTACAAGGACAGTTAGAAAAATTACGCAATGAAATTTCAGGGATTACCTCAACCCTGACAGATCTGGGGACAAACAAATTCAACGCCGCCAAAGACAAAGCAGAAAAACTATATCACTCAGCGAAAGAAAGTGGTGAAGACATGATGTCTCAAGCAAAAGACAAAATCAGTGATCTTGAACAAACTCTGAACCAATGCGTTCGCAAAAATCCTGGCAAAAGCGTTCTTTTTGCAGCAGGCGTTGGTTTTATTCTTTCTCAATTACTGCGTCGTTAAGCAATGCACAAGTTTATCGCTCCTCTTTTAAACCATCTTGTCGGTGGAGGGCTTAAAAGCACAGTCAAGCAAGTACGCCTTCAAGCAATTTTCTATGGGTTTATTGGCATTTCATTCTTCATGTCTTTGCTTTTTTTATGTACCATCGGTTTTATTGCGTTATGTTCTGTTATGAAGCCTCTTGCTGCCGCTAGTATCATGTTTTTAATTTGTCTTTCTCTTGCAGGATTAGGTCTTATTATGAGCCGTGTACTCAAGGCTTATCAACGCTATGACCAACAAAAAAAGACAGAAGAACAACGCCACAAACTGATGACAGATGCGACTGTTTCCAGCCTTGCAGCTCTCAGTCAACATCTCCCTTTTGCCAAATTGAGTGTTCCCATTCTCGGACTTGCAACTTATTTCCTGTGGAAAAAAGATAAAAAGGACAGCTTTTCAAATTAAAATATGTAAAGCTGCCCCTTAATCCCCCCCCCAAGAGTGCTTTCTTATATAAAAAAGAAAGCACTCTTTCTTATAGTCTTTTTAGTTTTTTCGATAACATGAGGGAGAATTCCCTTCATTGTAGCTAAAAATTCCATAGATTTGATTAAATCCCTTTCAGATTGCACCCCATGTTTCATGAACATCGCAACGTTAAGCAAAGCTTGCGTTAAAAGTTCTCATTTAATAAGTTGAAGCAACTTGTTGTTTTTTGGAATTGACCTCCTCCCCACACCTCAAAGGATGGGGGATCCTACCAGCCATCGGGCTGTCAACAGTCCAGTTTCTCACGGAGCAAGTTCGACCAGCTGATCACACATGCGATTTACTTCATAAGCGTGCAAGGTTTTGATTTATAATGATAATGAACTGTTTTGTATATTGAATGAGAGCCCCGAATATCGTAAGATTCTTTCATTTCAAACCTATTTATCTTGAATCAATCAAAACTATTCGCTTGCACGTTACAAGCGGGATGAGTGTGTGGATAAAATTTGTATAAGAAAGGACTAAACATAGCTCTTATGAACCCTCTCTAGTGCCAAGGTCTGTCGCAACACCCACGAGCAGGCAAAGCGGGTGATGATGTCGGCTTGTTACTCCATAAGCGCGTCAGGCAAACCCTGCCCTAAATACTGATCACGATATCTAAAAATACTTAATATGCAAAGCTTTTCATGCCTTCTATCACCGCTTTACACAACAGTGTTTTACGGCATAATAGGATAAAATAAACGCATTCTCATTGATTAACTAATCCAATCAATTGCCCACGACTTACAGAACCAATTTAAGCGCTTTTTGCTCATTTTCTATATTCTATGTCTCTATCCTCCTTCCAGATATTGTATTAATCATTATTGTTTTAACCTCTTCTTTTAGAGACAAAGCAACTGTTGTAAAATCTGGCAAATTAACACCACTTTACGTAAACGCATCAAAAAGCAGTTATAAATATAAATACTTTTGTTTCAAATATAATGAATAAACCATCTTAGAAAAAAGAAACAGCATAGAGATATATCAATGATCATCATCTACGGTCGGCGTATTATAATCTTTATTTATCTTAATTTTTATAACACCAATCATTCCAGTGGAAATAACGAATGCAGACATCGCTAAAAAAGAACTCACAACTCCCACGAGTGCAAAAAGTCCAGCAATAAACCCAGAAACCGCTTCAGCAGAGTTTGCTAACGTTGAAAAGGTTCCAAAACTCTTACCAAAATCTTCACGACGAGAATATAATTGAATAGCTGAGACTAAACTAATGTCTACAAATGCACCAGTAAATCCTAAAATAAAGGCTAGTCCTAAAATTAGTTTTAAAGAAAGCATTACAACGAAAGGCATAACAAACAGAATAATCCCATAAAGAAGCCAAAATATCATGAGCTTCAACGATGTAACATTTAATATAATTTTACTATAGAACAATCCACCGATAATCGTTCCAACAGCCATGAGAGAAAAAATATAACTCACAAATCTTTCCTCTCCACCTACAGAAAGAATAAAAGCTGGAATTAAAAATCTTAAAATTGCACCCGTAAAGAGAATAGCAACCGCTGAACCAACAAGCGTAATGAATAAATGTTTATTTTCAGTAGAAATATATTGAAGATAGGAAGCGGTTTCTCGATAAATTTTTATAAAATTGAATGGTTTATTTTCGCTTGAATCTAAATTCACGAGATTAAATAACACGATAATAGATATAAGATAGGTAAAAAAATCAAAAATGAGAACTGCCGATTTATTGGCGAAAAGAAGCAATAGGGAACAAACTAAAGGGCCGATTACAGATGCCGTTTCGTCTATAATTTGTGCAATGCTATTTGCCTTTGTCAGATCATTGATTGGAAACATTTTCGGGATAGCCGCTTGAAAACTTGGTTGGAAAATACTTCTTCCTATTGTTGTACATATTGCTGCCAAAATAAGTACAATAATATGTGCGGTCCCTGTTATAGTGGTTATAAGAACGAATAATGAGGCGAATAATCTCACCAGTTCACTTAAGATCATATTTTTCTTCAAAGAAAAATTATCCGCTAACCAACCGCCTATAGGTCCAAAAAAGAGAAAAGGGATAAATCGAAAAAAATACACAAGACCTGTAAAAAAGAAGTTATCTGTTAATTCTAAGACAAGTAAAATAAAAACAACTTCATAAGCATAATCGCCAACTTTAGAAATAAAGAGGGAAAAAAAAAGAGATAACGGACTCTTTTTTAAAAATAAATTCATATCAACCATCCGATATTAAACTTTTCTACGCTTAAAGTTACTCAGCCTTTAATAAAATTGGTGATATGAACTTTAAAGGAATCGTATATTCTAATAAATCGCTTAATAAGTTAAGTGAAAGATTTTAAGTATTCTCTTCACAAACAATAAGTCGTCATATATTTTTCTTTCGGAAAAAGAGGTGGTATATGCCCTCAGGGATTCCTAATAACCTCTTTCTTCCCTTAAAAATTAAAGAAGATCTGCATATATTTCAGTGTATACATCATGAGAGCCTCATTAATCACCTCTCAATAGGTGGATTATATTTTCTTTGGCCCTTATATCATGAGTTCCCTCCACATTCATCAAAACAAAAAATAATCTTTCCAGATATAATTCCCCGCGATTTTTTAGCAATCATGCCACGACGCAAAGCCAGCCCCCCACCCACTTTTCCAGCTCGTGGGTGTTGGCAGACAGCTCTTAGCACTTAAAACAATTCATCCGAGGCATTTTGAGTTTTTTCTTGTATAGTTTTTACCCACATGACCTACCCACTTGTGACGTGCAAACCAAGTAATTTTAATTGATTTAACATAGAATAGATTTTAAATGAGAAAATCCTCATGTTATTTGGGGTTCTAATTCAAGTTGAACAATGCTAAATTATCATTATAAGCCAATATGTTGATACAGATATCTGCCTTAGTAATTGGATGCGTTGCCGGTAATATTTTTCGACAATAATTCCAATAGCGTAAGTGGCTTTTTGAAAGCCCCATCGTTTTTTTCTCTTCTACAACGCGAGGGAACATTCCGGTCATTTTAGGTAAAAAGCCCATAGCCCCAATTAAATTATTTTCAGATTGAAGCGCCTATTTGAGAAATATGGGTGATATTTGGCAATGCCTTAGCGAACAGTTCCGGCTTAATTTGAAGCAATGTACACCCTTTTGAAGCAAATGTTATTTCGATTGATATTTTGCTCGTCTCTTTTTTTTCATAAGCTTTTTTATTGTAACTGGAAATCACGTTTAAAATTTGAGTGTGTTCAAAATAATCTGAACATTTATTTTGTTACAACTACAGCTATGTTTAAGGATTTTATGTTCTATGTGTATGTCACCCGTGACATACACATAGGTTGTTTTTAATGTTTTTTTGCTTAAAACCTCTCTACTGGAGGCAAAAAAATGTAAAAGACATCCCTTTTCCACAAAATCTCTCTTGCAGATTACATCCGTTGACCTTTTCCTCCCCACACCTCAAAGGATGGGGAGTCCTACCAGCCATCGGGCTGTCAACAGTCCAGTTTCTCACGGGCGTGTTTCTCCAGCTGATCACACATGCGATTTACTTCATAAGCATGCAATATATTGATTTATAATGATAATTAACTGTTTTGTATATTGAATAAGAGCCCCGAATATCGTAAGCTTCTTTCATTTCAAACCTGTTTATCTTAAATCAATCAAAACTATTCGCTTGCACGTTACAAGCGGGATGAGTGTGTGGATAAAATTTGTATAAGAAAGGACTAAACATAGCTCTTATGAACCCTCTCTAGTGCCAAGGTCTGTCGCAACACCCATGAGCAGGCAAAGCGGGTGATGGTGTAGGCTTGTTACTCCATAAGCGCGTCAGACAAACCCTGCCCTAAATACTGATCACGATATCTAAAAACATTCAATATATAAAGCTTTTCATGCCTTCTATCATCGCTTTACACAACGGTATTTACGGCATAATAGGATAAATTAAATTAGGAAGTACGAAGAATTTAATTCACCGTATAAGTATTTTAGAACCCCTTCTGTTAACGCAGTTGGTTTTTTATTTTTTTGCCATTGTGTCTCCCTCTCTTGGAAACAACTCGTAGCTTTGAAAAAAGCATGTCAAGGTAAAAGCAATACAAAAATATTCAACACGATAAAACTAGGGTTTGCAATTTTCTTTCTAGTTTTTTCGATTAACACCTATGATACCTATAAAGTGCTATTTATACCCCCTATAAGCTTTCTCTTTAATCATGATTTCAAAGTTGCGTGAGAAGGACAAGAAAAGCCTTTTGGTTATTGGTTAAGAGCACGTGCGCCTAATGGTGTGCTTTTACAGGGTGCCCTTGTCTCTCCCTCCAAAAGCTTGGTAATTCCCTTTCATTAAATGCGGATCTGATGTCATGATTTTGGGGGGCGATTATTAAGAGTTTGAGAGGCAAAAAGCTTTTCATTTAAAAAGCAAAACGAAATGACATAAGCCGAGGAAACGCACTCCCACATAGCGCTGTAGTAAACAACCTATACGCAAAAAGCAAGCTTTAAACCCAACAATTTTCCATAACGAGCGTTGTCCATCAAGATCTATATGGATTGTGATCAACTTTTACCTGTTAAGATTCGCAGTAGAATATTGTCTTCATTAAAATTAAATAGCGCTTAAGAGGACGCTTTATCAATAATGGTCAATGGGATTATAGCTTCCGTGATCTCTTCGCCAATCTTCAGGTGTTTCAAATTTGCTTGACCACAAGCCTCTTTTTGCTTTTTGAGCAGCAGATTGTAAGTTTTTATAGTCTGCGGGTGATGGGAAATTATGCTGATCTTTTGTCAAAACCATTAAGCCTTCTGTCAGCCCCAACCGTGCAAGATCAACCCCATCCACAAAACATTGTGCATAATGAACCTGTTGAATGACACGTGCTTGGCGACACGTAACATTTTTATCAATTGTTTTTGAGACAAGCCACGCGGTGACGAAAGCACCACATGGCCACTTAATTCCATTGCGTAAGGCAAACTGTCGTGTTTCACAGGATTCCACACCATATAGTCGAATATTGCGGACGATCTTTTTTCTCCATCCCTCATCTACGAGCGTGATCATTTTAAAGGTAACACCACTCGTTACCTGTATAGCACCTGAATAGACTGGTACATTTTCTTCATAAAATTGTGATGCGAATGGTTCTGGGTGCAAAGCCGCATCTTGTTGGTTTACATCGTGTTGGTTTTTGTAATCGGTCAATTTTAACTTTGGATTTTGAACAGTGGTTTCTATTGTTTTTTCTGGTCCTTTAAAAAAAGAAGATTGCATAAATTTTTCAGTATGCTGATTCAAATAAAAGATTACAGCAAAAATAATAATAGACGTTAAGATAAGATATTTAAGCACTAATCGAAAACATTTTAAAAGTATCATTTTGAATATTACTATATTTTATTGTTCATTAACTGAGAAAAGATTAAATATTGTTAATTTATAGATAGAAAAATTTATTTTTTTCATTTATATGATTCCCGATTAATATTTTAGTTATTAATTTTATGATTAACTTAAACATAAAGCGGGGGAATTTTCATGAAAAACATGAATTATTCGTTCAGTCGTGAACAAACCTTAGAAAAAGGTCTTTTATCCAATACACAAAAGAAATGGTTAACAACAGCATTGATGTTGTTTATTGCCTTCATTGTACTGAGTGAACCAGCATTTGCCGCTGGTGACTTCGGAAAAATTGAAGGCGCTCTTGATAAAATAATTAAAGCTTTAACAGGAAAAATTGCAACATCAATTGCCACCATTGCGGTTGCTGGTATTGGGCTTGCCTGGATTGCTGGTTATGTTGAAATGCGTAAAGCTTTTTTTGTTTGTGTTGGCATCGGCATTGTTATGGGTGCATCGCAAATCGTATCAATGTTGTCCAGTTAAACTTTGCCTTTCAAAGCCATGAAAGAGCACGAAAAGCTAACAGAAGATACGCTATTTCTTGCTTGCACACGCCCTGCCATGATTGCAGGCGTGACGGTGGAAGCTATGGGATTAAATGGGATAGGAACGATGATATTGTTCATTATGGCAGGCAATATTTTTCTTCTAACCTTTGGTGTGATGCTGCATTTCATATTCAAGGAAATCCTAAAGCATGACCATAACAAATTTCGTATTCTTCTGACATGGCAAAAGACAAGTATTTTTGCCAGAAACTCTAGTCTATGGGGTGGGGGAAGTATTTCTCCATTACGATTAATTCGTAATTATGAGGAATTATAATGAAAACAACAGAGCGCAAGCGTGAAAAGCAGCCAGAGGCGATTATCCCTTACGTGCGCCATGTTAACAAGCATATCATTGCGCTGGATTCACGCGCTCTCATGAGCGTTATTAAACTTGAAGGGATTAACTTTGAGACAGCGGATATTATTGATCTGAATGTGCTTCACGAACAGCTCAACAATCTGTTTAAAAACATTGCGGATGAACGGATAGCGCTTTATAGCCATATTATCAGAAAGCGTGAAACGATTTATCCGGATGGTACTTTTAGATCAGCATTTGCCAAGCAATTAGATGATAAATATCGCGAGAGGATGGTTTCTCAGGAGCTTTATCGCAATGATCTTTATCTTTCGATTTTGTGGAATCCACACGTTGATCAAACGGATAAATTAGTGGAGTTTTTCAAACGTTTAGGCAAAGCCAAGCAAGAAAAGACAGAAGTTGATGCAGAGTCCGTTCGCAAACTTGAAGATATTACCACAGATCTTATTCAAAATTTAGAGCGCTATGGTGCAAGAAGATTGAGTCTTTATGAACATGAAGGCAATATTTATTCGCAGCAAAGTGAGTTTATCCACCAATTGGTGGGAGGTCGTCGTGAACGTATCCCTCTCACATGGGGAACGATAGCTTCGACTGTTTACTCAGACCGTCTTATTTTCGGGAAAGAGATCATAGAAATACGCACTGAGTCAGGACAGAGATTTGCGGGCATGTTTGGCTGGAAAGAATATCCAGCAAAAACCAGGGTAGGCATGGCGGATGGTTTGCTCACCCTTCCCTTTGAATTTATTTTCACCCAATCTTTTGTTTTCAAGAGCAAAAATGCTGCCAAACAGATTATGGGGCGCAAACAGAATCAAATGGTCAATGCGGGAGATCGAGCAGGTTCACAAATTATGGAACTGGATGATGCGCTTGATGATCTTGAATCCAATCGTTTTGTTTTAGGGGAGCATCATTTATCATTGGCAGTTTTTGCTGATACGCCGCAAGAGTTAGCGGATAATCTTGCCAAAGCGCGTTCTCGTCTTACAGATGGTGGGGCTGTCATTGCGCGGGAAGATTTAGGGTTAGCGGCGGCTTGGTGGGCACAATTGCCTGGCAATTATGCTTATCGCACGCGTTCTGGTGCGATAACAAGCCGCAATTATGCAGCGCTTTCTCCATTTCATTCCTTTCCGGTTGGGAAAATAGATGGCAATGTATGGGGACCAGCGGTCGCACTAATGAAGACCTCTGCTGGTTCACCATTTTATTTTAACTTTCACTTTGGAGATTTAGGCAATACGTTTGTTTGTGGTCCCTCTGGTTCTGGGAAAACGGTTATTGTTAATTTTCTTTTAGCGCAACTTCAAAAGCATGATCCCAATATGGTCTTTTTTGATAAAGATCGCGGAGCAGAACTTTTTGTGAGGGCTGGTGGTGGCACTTATATGCCTTTGAAGAATGGTAAACCAACGGGCATAGCGCCGCTTAAGGGTTTAGATTATAACAATCCAGCAGATAGAGTTTTTTTACGGCAATGGATTATCAAGCTTGTTTCTTCTGAAGATCAAAAGATCAGTGAATCAGAAAGACAAGATATTTCTGCTGCTGTTGACCAACTTGCCTTACTACCCAAAGAACAACGGACAATATCGGCCTTACAAATGTTTTTTGACACCACGCATAGAGAGGGGATAGCGGGTCGTTTAGAGAGATGGTGTAAAGGCAATGCTTTAGGGTGGGTTTTTGACAATCCTGATGATGACATTGGCATTGATGCAAAATTTATTGGTTATGACATGACGGATTTTTTAGACAATAATGAAATTCGTCCACCCTTGATGATGTATCTTTTTCATAGGATTTTGTCTTTGATTGATGGGCGTCGTATTATCATTGTCATTGATGAGTTTTGGAAAGCGCTAGAGGATGATTCCTTTAAAGCCTTTGCGCAAGACAGGCTGAAGACTATTCGTAAACAAAATGGTTTGATGTTGTTTGCAACACAATCTCCCAAAGATGCGATTAATTCAACCATTGCACACACCATTATAGAGCAATGTCCAACACAGATTTATTTTCCCAACCAGAAGGGGAACCATGGGGATTATGTAGAAGGTTTTAAATTATCGGACAGAGAATTTAACCTGATACAAGCAGAATTAAGCCGTGAGTCACGGCGTTTTCTCATCAAGCAAGGACAAAGTTCAGTTGTCGCAGAACTGAACTTACGGGGCTTTGATGATGAAATAGCCATTTTAAGTGGCACCACCAAGAACATTGAACTTTTAGAGACCATTATAGATGAAGTTGGACAATCTCCAGAAAAATGGCTTCCTCTTTTCCAAGAAAGGTCAAAACAATGAAAAAACTTTTATTGGCAACAGCCCTTTGCGCAATTTCTTTTGGTTTAACAACCAATTCATTTGCACAATTGGCTACATTCGATCTTCAATCTTTTAAACAAGGGCTTGAACAGCTTAATCAATTGAAAGGTCAGCTTAAACAATTGCAAGATCTCGCTAAATCCTTAAATGTCAAGCCTGACATCTCTGGATTAAAAGACATGTTTAACAAGCAAGGGAACAGTGGCGCCCTCCCTTCTGACTTTAACCACTTTCAACAATCGATGGGCGGCAGCAGCGGTGGCGGTGGCGGCGGCGGTGGTGGCAGCAAAAACACGCAAAAGTGGCAAGAAGAACTCTTATACAAAGAGCCCTCAGGGGGCGCTGGATCAAAAGAGGCAGTTGATGCTTTTTACGCACAGGAAGTGAAAAAAGCGCAACAGAACACGATAGGACAAGCGGCAAAAGGCCAAGATGTCTACGAAGAAGCCAGTGAAACACAAAAAAACATTAACAAGCTCCTTGATGAACTTGGAAGTACTAAAGATGCGGGTAAAATTCAAGGCATTCAAGCAAAATTAGCAGCGGTACAAGCAGACCTGCAAGCAAAAATACTCCAAATGCAAGCCGCCATGATGATTCAACAAGCAGAAGAAAAAGCTGCAAAACAACGTGAAATGGAAGAATTTAAAGCACGATACAAAGCTTTAGCCAAAACACTGCGTGGTCAATAAACGAGAAAAAAGAGGGATTTGAATATGAACAAGATCATCATAACAACATTGCTACTTTGCACAGGGCTCATCACGGCTGGATGTGAAAAAACCTACAGCGTAGAAGAATTTAAAAAAGATAAAAAATTATTTGAAGAATGGGCTGTGAGATGTGGATGGTCAGGAACTTCAAAAAATTGTGAAAATGTAAGAGTAGCCGATCACGAACTTGCGGCAGAACGCAGGAAAAAGGCTGAAGAAGAATGGGAAGCTGAAAAAAAAGCAAGAGAACAAGCCGAACGAGAAGCAGAAGAGCGCGCTAAAGCAAAACAACAACAGGACAGTCATTAATCATGAATAAAATTCTCATAACAACATTACTGCTTTGCACAGGGCTCATCACCGCTGGATGTGAAAAAACCTACAGCGTCGCAGAATTTAAAAAAGATAAAAAATTATTTGAAGAATGGGCTGTGAGATGTGGATGGTCAGGAACTTCAAAAAATTGTGAAAATGTAAGAGTAGCCGATCACGAACTTGCGGCAGAACGCAGGAAAAAGGCTGAAGAAGAAAACCGTAAACGTAGAGAAGAATGGGAAAAAAAGCAAAAAGAAGAAGAAGCTAAAAGAAAAGCTGAACGTGAAAAATGGGAAGCCGAAGCTGGAAAACGGGCAGCTGAATATGAAAAACGGAGAGCTGAAAATGAAGCTAAAGGACGCGCTTATCTTGAAAAACTACAGCGAGAAATAGACGAGAATCTCCGTAAATTATCTGAAGCTGAAGAAAAAGCCGAACGAGAAGCAGAAGAGCGCGCTAAAGCAAAACAACAACAGGACAGTCATTAATCATGAATAAAGTTCTCATAACAACATTGCTACTTTGCACAGGGCTCATCACCGCTGGATGTGAAAAAACCTACAGCGTCGCAGAATTTAAAAAAGATGAAAAATTACGCTTAGAGTGGGATGCTAGATGTGGATTTGCAGGAACTTCAAAAAATTGTGAAAACATGCGGTTAGCATTTTTAGAACTTGATAAGGAACGTCAGGCACAAGCAGAAGAAAGAGCGCGTCAAGCGGAAGAGAACAATCGCAAAAGAGATGAAAAAGATATAGCTGAAATGAGAGCCAGAATTAAAAAAATGAGAGAAGAGAATCAAAGATTCCTTGCTGAACAAAAAGCAAAAGAGCGCGCTGCAGAAGAACAACAAAATAACCATTAAGACATAATGAAGAGCGGAGCATCTCAATGGCAATAAAAAGCAAATATCCTCGTATAGACAGCGATTCACCCTTGAATCTCTTATGCGCTTTAGCTGCTCAACTTAAAAAACCTTGTGTATTTTAGGCTTATATTTATGGCAACAATATGTCAGTGCCCTAGATTTATCATCACTGGTTGTAAAACAACCGATAACACAAGCATAATTTAAAGATTGTGCTCAAACTTTAAAAACTGAAAGAAAGAAGGGGAAATATCTATGAATAAAGTTCTCATAACAACATTGCTACTTTGCACAGGGCTCATCACTGCTGGATGTGAAAAAACCCACAGTGTAGCAGAATTTAAAAAAGATAAAAATTTACGCTTAGAGTGGGATGCTAAATGTGGATTCGCAGGGACTTCAAAAAATTGTGAAAACATGCGGTTAGCATTTTTAGAGCTTGAGAAAGAACGTCAGGCACAAGCTGAAGAAAGAGCTCGTGAAGCGGCAGAAGAGCGTAAGAAAGGTATGGATGCGCTTCTGGCGAAACAAAAAGCTGAGTATAATAAATGGAAAGCTGAATTTGAAGCTAAAAAACGAGCTAAAGCCGAACAAGAAGCAAAAGAACGAGCTGAACAAAAACAAGATAATAATTAAATCAGAAATAATCATATTTTCAAAAATTTGATAGAATGGATATGCAATGGCATTTGAAAATGTAACCATATTTACTGATATGAATAATTTTGTAACGCAGTCTCTTGAAGATGTAATGGATAAAACTATTAGTAATCTTTCATTGGGTTTAAGTGCCCCGCTTAAAGCATCTTGTACAATTTACATTATATTTATGGGGTACAATATCATCTATGGGCGTTCTTCCACACCCTTATGGGAATTTATAACGACAGCTTTCAAACTTGGCATCATTGTTACACTTGCCACAAACACTGCTCTTTATAATGCGTGGGTCAGGGATATATTTTTCAATGATCTGCCGAATGCCATTGCAAATGTCACACAAGGTGCAGCACACTCGGATCAAAATGTATGGGATAACATGTTAAGACAAGCTGGTGCACACGTTTTTGACGCATCAGATCAGTACACAGGATGGACTGAAACGGGTAAGTTTCTTGTGACATGGCTTGCTGGTTTTTGCTGTTTAGTGGATGGTATTATAGTTTCTGCAATTGGTTTTATCGTCTCAATGTTCGCTAAACTTGGTTTATTTCTTGTCCTATCAATAGGACCACTTTTTATAAGCCTTGGTCTGTTTTCTCCAACAAGGCGTTTTACAGAAGCATGGTTAGGTCAAACAGCAAACTTCATCATTTTGCAGGTATTAGTCGTATTGCTTGGCGGTATGTATGTCAATATTGCAAAGCAAATCTTCTCAGAAAGCCTTAAAGATATGATGCTTTCCTTAATTAATTTCTCAGCTGTTAGCTTTTGTGGTTGTTACCTTTTCATAAAATTACCTGATATAGCATCAGCTTTAGCCTCTGGGGGCGCTTCTCTCACAAGTGCAATAACGGGAACGCAACGCGCTGGGAAAGAAGCTTTTCGCGCTGCTAAATTTGCAGCCAACACGATAATGAAGGGTGTAAAAAAATTAGCATCACTATTAAAAAAGGGCTAAAATGAAAATGCGGGAATTTAAAAAAATTGGGATTATCTTACCATTTCTCTTTCTCAGTGGCTGTATGTCTTCACCAAACACACTGAAGTCACTCCCAAAATGTGATGGATATTCTAAACGTCCACTCAACAGATCGATGTGGAATTGGGAAGGGAAAAACCCCACGCCCACGCCCATCATCATCAGTAACAACACACCCTCCCCCATGAAAGAGGGCAAATTGGAAATGCTGCTCACACAAAAATTAACGGATGAAGAAATAAAATCCTACAAAGATTGCGGAAAAAAGGCATGAAAGAAAAAGAAGTAGAACAATACATTGCCGAAGCGCGCTCGTTTGATCAAGACCGCATGCTCGCCTCACGCCGCACCACCCGCGTCTCCCTTACCATTGCCGGCATCGCGGTTGCTGTTGCAATAATGTCTTCTCTCGCGGTCATCACCCTCACGCCCCTTAAAACCGTGGAACCCTTTGTCATTCGCGTCGACAATTCAACCGGCATTGTTGAAGTCGTAGAAGCCTTAAAAGAAGGTCCCACAAACGTCGACGAAGCCATCACACGCTACTTCGCCGCAAAATACGTCCGCTGCCGTGAAGGTTTCACCACAGAAGAAACACAGCATAATTTCCAAACCGTCTCTCTTCTCTCTTCTTCTGAAGAACAGCAAAGATTCGCCAGCTGGTATGGAGCAAGAAACCCCCAAAGCCCTCAAATTCTCTATAAACATGCCGCCGTTACAATAACAATAAAATCAATCTCCTTTATCAATGATGATGTCGCACAGGTACGCTATTACAAAACCGTCCGTGATAACGAGAACAACAAAGAATTTATCACACACTGGGTCTCAACACTTACCTTTGAATATATCAATGCCCCTATCTCTGTCCAAAACCGTTTAATAAATCCTCTAGGGTTTATTGTTAATGAATATAGAACCGATCCGGAAGTGGTCAACTGATCATGAAAAAAAAATTTCTTTTTCTCATTCTCAACATGGCTGTTGCCTTTTCTTTGATGAATATAAGCCATGCCAGCGTTTTTCCCACCCGCGCGCCAAGCGATAGCCGCATTCGCTTTATTAATTATGATGCTTATAATGTCACAAAAATTATTGGCTCCATACGCTCATCCGTACAAATAGAATTTTCTGCCAATGAAGAAATTGCTCATGTAGCGATTGGCAACAGCGTTGCATGGGAAGTTGCACCAGCAGGGAATATTCTTTTTCTAAAGGCAAGAGAAGTCCAACCCATTACCAATCTCCAAGTCGTCACCACAAAGCTTGATGGCTCAAAGCGCTCTTATCAATTTGAACTCATCATTAAAGATGGAGAAATTTCCTCTGGACAAGAAACATATTTCCTTGTGAAATTCCGCTACCCACAAGAGGAAGCAGAACAAAGAAGACTTGCAGCCCTTATGCGACAAGAAAAAAAACAATCCCAACAGATTGATGGTATCTTCAACGCTTCTGAAACCTATGGACCACGCAATTGGGCTTACACCGCTCAAGGCTCTATCACTCTTGAACCCTCCTCTGTTTATGACAACGGCAAAACAACAACATTTTCTTTTCCCGACAACCAAGAAATCCCTGCCATTTATATTGTCAACAATGACGGTACAGAATCGCTGGTTCCCAAAACCACAAGAGGCAACATGGTGATTGTCCATGCCATTAGCGCACGCTTCACCCTAAGACAGGGAAAAAATGTCCTATGCGTCTTTAACGAAGCCTATCAACCCAAAGGCGTTAATCCAGGAACCGGAACCACCTCACCAGCTGTTGAACGTAAAATTGCATCAGATCTTTAAATAAGCGGGAATTAAAGGGGACAACACATGA
>NZ_JBHIQU010000005.1:199-12713 GCF_042196725.1 Bartonella sp. AC158YNML | reverse complement strand
GGCAACAGGGTAACTGACCATGCCATTAGCGCACGCTTCACCCTAAGACAGGGAAAAAATATCCTATGCGTCTTTAACGAAGCCTATCAACCCAAAGGTATTAATCTAGGAACCGAAACCACCTCACCAGCTGTTGAACGTAAAATTGCATCAGATCTTTAAATAAGCGGGAATTAAAGGGGACAACACATGAATGATAAATCAATCATCGAAGATCGAGGCACTATTGGGGATAGCAGAACAACAACATTGTCTTTTCCCGACAACCAAGAAATCCCTGCCATTTATATTGTAAACAATGACGGTACAGAATCACTAGTTCCCAAAACCACAAGAGGCAACAGGGTAACTGACCATGCCATTAGCGCACGCTTCACCCTAAGACAGGGAAAAAATATCCTATGCGTCTTTAATGAAGCCTATCAACCAAAAGGTATTAATCTAGGAACCGAAACCACCTCACCATCTGTTGAACGTAAAATTGCATCAGATCTTTAAATAAGCGGGAATTGAAGGGGACAACACATGAGTGATAAATCAATCATCGAAGATCGAGGATCTATTGGAGATGGCAAAAACAATAGCGCCAAAACCGCCGGCAAAAAAATAGTTGTCGCAATAGCTTGTATAGGAATCTGCGGCTATGTCCTCTGGAACATCTTATCCACCCCCACAGAACAAAAAGACACCGCAAAAGCTCATAAAAAACAAGAACAAAGCTTTCACAATTCCCTCGCCCCTTTAGAGCTCGTCCCCTCTGACCCGCGTGCAAACATAGCGCCAATAACCTTACCACCCCCACAACCACTCGCACAAGAACCGAAAAAAGATGATCCCTTACTTGATGCCGCAAGACGCGCCCCCGTTCTTGCTTTTGCCAAAGGCTCTAGGTCTCAATTAAAAGACATTGTCAACACGACTCTCAATCCCTTTGAAAAATTCAATACCCTTGAAAATCTCGCCAATATGAAAAATTCCTCTGCCCTTCAAGACACACAAAATTTTGCGACCCTACTAAAGCCTACCAAAACAGAAGAAGCAAAAGCAAAAGCAAAACTCATCGGCAATAGAAACTTTATCATCGCCATGGGAACCTCTATTCCCTGTATCTTAGAAACGGCATTAAACAGTGAGCAACCAGGCTTTGCAAGCTGCATTATTAACCGTGATATCCTCTCCGACAATGGTCGCGTTGTTTTACTTGATAAAGGAACTCAAGTGATTGGCGAATACCGCGGAGGGATAAAACAAGGTCAATCCCGCCTCTTTGTTCTCTGGACAAGAGCAAAAACTCCAACCGGTGTCATCATCGACCTTGCCTCACCCGCAACAGACAGTTTAGGAAGAGCTGGTTTTGATGGCAACATCAACACCCATTGGTGGGAACGCTTTGGCTCTTCCCTTTTGTTGACCGTTATTGATGGTGCCACAACAGTTTTAACAAATAAAATAGTAGGCAATTCCAATAAAGGAGGTTCAAACAACTCTGGAGGCGGCGGTTTTGAAGGCGCAAACAACACTGGAAAAGAAGCCGCCAGTATTGCCCTTGAAAATCAAATCAATATCCCTCCTACCTTAGAAAAATTTCAAGGCGAACTGGTCAACATTTTCGTAGCAAAAGATCTCGATTTTTCCTCTGTTTATAAATTAACCATCACAAGAAAAAAGAGAAACGCTTTCTCGCGTTCTACGCCAGGCTATTCCTTTTTTTAATTCTCACGTTCAGAGTATATTATGCCAACAGCAAAAAACATAGAACGAGCCTCTATCGTTTTAACAAAATTAAAAATCTTAGATGACTTCCTCAATGATGAGAATTTATTTGAGATTGTTGTCAATCGCCCAGGCGAAGTGATTGTTGAGGGTCCAAATGGTTGGCAAACCCACATCTTAAAAGAGCTAACCTACAGCGAACTAGAAGGGATTGCGAAAGTTGTTGCTGCCTACACAACACAAAAAATTAGTGTAGAAAATCCCGTTCTTTCCGCAACACTGCCCAATAACGAACGCATACAAATTGTCATGCCCCCTGCTGTTGCCCCCAACACCATGAGCATGACAATTCGTAAACCTTCATCACGCACTTTTTCTCTTGAAAGTCTACACGAAAACCAGCTATTTTCTGTCACCAGAAACGTCAGTTTTACCCCCCTTGAACAAATGACAAAACGGGCAAGTGAACTCTCTGATACAGAAAAAGAGCTAACAGATCTCTTTATCGCCAAAGACTTTTGTACATTTTTAGAACGCGCTGTTGTTACACAACAAAATATCTTAATCTCTGGAAAAACCGGTTCTGGTAAAACAACCCTCTCCAAAGCTTTAATTGCAAAAATCCCTGAATATGAACGCATTCTCACCATAGAAGACACGCCCGAGCTTGTCGTTCCACACACAAACAAAGTGCAGCTCTTTTATTCAAAAGATAATCAAGGCTTAGCAAAAGCTGGAGCAAAAGAACTGCTTGAATCTGGATTGCGTATGCGCCCCGACAGAATTCTTTTGCAAGAGCTGCGTGATGGTACAGCCTTTTACTATATCCGTAATGTCAATTCCGGTCACCCAGGTTCTATCACCACCGTTCATGCCTCAACAGCACTCGCCGCCTTTGAACAAATGACCCTTTTAGTCAAAGAAAGTGACGGGGGTGGTAATTTAGCACGCGACGATATCCGCGGCTTATTAATCTCGATGATAGATGTCATCATCCAATGTAAACGTTTGGAAGGAAAATTTCGTGTAACAGAAATTTATTACGACCCTTTCAAGCGCCGTGATGCTTTTTAAAAAAAACGATACCCTCCCCCTCTTATGCCAATAGAGATTTTTTAAGAGCACAATTGATCGCTTCAGGTTCATTTTCAATGATTGAAAGTAACAAACGAGAAAAAGTATCTATAGAATATCGTCCCTGTTTCCAATCACGAATGCGCCTTACAGAAAAACCAAAACATGCCGAAAATGATATCTATAACCCTATATTTTTTCTGATTTTTTTGACATCAATGTTTGCAAGGATATGGCTACCAAATTTATGACCTCCGCTTCACCTTTAGCATAAGAACAAAGTATTGATTTATATAGATAATTTAGCGTTATTCAACTTGAATTAGAACCCTGAATATCGTACAGTTCTCTCATTTCAAACTTGCTTATCTTGAAACAATCAAAATCACTTGCTTGCACACTACAAGCGGATAGTCCATGTGAAAAAACCGTACAAGAAAGAATTAAAAATGGCTCTTATGAACCCTCTCTAATGCCAAGGACTATCGCAGCACTCACAAGCTGGCAAAGTGTGTGACGGTGCACCGGCTCGCTTCTTCATAAACATGCAATACATTGATTTATAATGATAATTCACTGTTTTGTATGTTGAATGAGAGTCCTGAATATCGTACAATTCTCTCATTTCAAACCTGCTTATCTTGAAACAATCAAAATCACTTGCTTACACACTAAAAGCGGATAGTCCATGTGAAAAAACCGTACAAGAAAGAATTAAAAATGGCTCTTATGAACCCTCTCTAATGCCAAGGGCTGTCGCAACACTCACGAGCTGGCAAAGTGTGTGATGGTGCACCGACTCGCTTCTTCAAAAACATAAAGATGGAGGTGTTCAATGGCTTTATCGTTATACCATTCATGGTCGGCGCCATGAAAAGGGCCTGGGTGCCTTAAGAAATGTTTCTTTAAAACAAATCCGTGAAACTGCACACAATGGTGTGCTATTTTACGTGAGGGTCGTAACCCCATTAAGAAAGAGCTTCACAAGCTCCTTGTAATATACGCAATCCTACTTATTTGCCTTATCCATTATTTTTTCCTTTCGATATTCGTTTAAGAGTACAGTTAAAATTCACTTAAGTTCATTTCTTTCTAGCTTACTAGCTTAATTAAATTTCCTTGAGATAATTTACTGTAAATATCTAAGAGAAACACCGGAATATTTTGACCACCAAAAAGGGTATAACCCTATATTCCCCACTTTTACCCTTATGCTTTGTTGGGAATCTAACTTTCCTTGCTCTCACCTCATTCCTTGCATAAAAACACCAGCATCTGGATTAGCAGCAATTTAAAAAAACAATATTAAATAATGCTTCAGGTGATATGCCTTCCTCTTTCGCACAAGTTAATTGACTTTCCCCCACACCTCAAAGGAGTGAGATTCCTACCCGCCACGAGCCTGTCAAAAGTCCAGCATCTCTCGGCGGCTTCCTGCTACTGACCACTCACGCGATTCACTTCATAGGCGCGACAGACAAACCTTGCCCTGAAATACTGATCACGATATCTAAAAACATTCAATATATAAAGCTTTTCATGGCTTATACCACCGCTCTAAACAACGGTGTTTTACGGCATAATAGGATAAGCTATCGTTTCGATCATTGTTTGCATAATTGTTCAATATACGGAATCCCTGTAAATTATCAATAAAAATACGTGATACCCGTAACTATAATGATGTAAATTAAAAGCCAATTTTAAATGAATGATCAGAAGTATCAAATATCCAAATGACGAAATAAATCCTCCACATCTTTTACAAAAAAAACATCTTCTCCTCTTTCACTTTTCTCAAAAATTTCAAGCGTCTCGCATGCTGGCACCATCACACACTTTGCCAGCTCGTGAGTGTTGACAGCCCTTAGCACTAGAGAGGGCTCATAAGAACCATTTTTAGTTCTTTCTTGTACGGTTTTTTCCACATGGACTCCCCCCCGCTTGTGACGTGCAAGCAAATGATTTTGATTGATTCAACATGGAATAGATTTGAAATGAGAAAATTTTACGATATTAGGGGGCTAATTCAACTTGAAGAACGCTAAATTATCATTATAAATCAATATATTGTTTCATTAGGAACATACATATCAAACGACAAATCCCTTTTCATTGACAACTTTAATCAAAGCAATCCGTACAAAATAAGACACAGTAAGCCCTAGAGGCGCTAATATTTCATGGGCTTTTTTAAATTCTTATCTATACATGCTCGCACAATATCTCTTGAATTCACCGCTATATTTATAAGTAACCCTCCTTTAGTTACTCTTTAATGAGACCCCAAATGAGCTACAATAAAAAGTTTCTAATGCATTAGGTTTCTTGACCGTATCACATCTTTTGACTTTGTACGCACAGATGCGTTGTTGATCTCTTGTATATGTCTTTGTTGCAAAAATTGAACAGCTGTTTGAAGCTCGTTCACTAGCTTTTTATCCTGAAGTTGTTCTTTAGGGAGAACTTTTGATGAATCAAACCCATAGTTATGAAGTACATCCCAAGACAACATTAAAGACAAAATCACGAAACGACATCGCTTTATCAGTATAAATTGCCAAACCCTTTTTTATCTAATCTCTGATCCTCCCTTATATGCAATGTATAAAGGATAGATTTTCGCCATTACACGAATCCCAAAACTCCTTCATCAACAACCGTTTTTCTTGGATAACCGTTTTGACTGACTGCTCTCACCAGCTTTTTCTTCTATACAACTCAAGAATTTTCATCCCTCTCTCAAGATCTCCCCTCCTCTAGCACACACAAGCCTCCAAGCTTTAGTCTTTATTCTTTTTCTTCCCCTCAACCATCATAAGAAGCCTCCCCTTTATTCAAAGGTCACCCGCTTGAAGTCTACTCAACGTTAGAAATATCCCCTTATATTCCAACAAATAATTCCCGTAGCAAACTTCCCTTCTATCTCTCAAAAGATTACCTGATTACTTACCTCACAGCATTCAAGATTCCTCAAAGCACAGCACCCACGTGTGCATCATGTTGCGTAATAACATCCATCAACTCTGTTACGACCGCATCCAACACTTCTCGTGCATCGCCTTCAGCCATAAGGCGGATAACCGGTTCAGTTCCAGAAGCACGGATAACGAGGCGTGCTTCTTTTCCCAACTTTTTCTCTGCTTGATCAATAGCCGTTTTAACAGGATTTTTTTTCAGGACATTTTTATTTTTAACCGTTAAATTTTTTAAAATTTGCGGTACAGGTTCAAACCGTTTACACAATTGGCTCATAGGGCTTTGGCTTTCTTTCATACAGGCTAAAACCTGCAAGGCAGCCACCAAGCCATCACCCGTTGTGCCAAAATCACTGAGCACAATATGCCCAGAAGCCTCACCACCAACATTATATCCCTTTTGGCGCATGGCATCGACAACATAACGGTCTCCAACTTTTGTCCTTACAAGGTGCAACCCTTTGCCGTTCAAGAAACGCTCTAGTCCAAGATTTGACATAATTGTTGTAACAACACCATTGCACCGTAATCGTCCCATTTTATGCCAATTTTCAGCAATTACAGCAATCAACTGATCTCCATCAACCGTTTGTGCTTTTTCATCAACAATGAGAACACGATCTCCATCTCCATCAAGAGCAATACCCACATCAGCACGTACTTCATGCACTTTTCGTTTTAAAGAACTTAAATCGGTTGACCCACATTTTTGATTAATATTGGTACCATTTGGCTCATCATGAATAGCAAAAACCTCAGCCCCCAATTCCCATAAAGCACGAGGAGCCGCTTTATAAGCAGCCCCATTGGCACAATCCACAACAATACGCACAGCATCCAAGCGAACATCACGCGGCAGAGTTCGTTTGGCATATTCAATATAACGATAAATATCCCCTTCAACCCGTTTTGCATAACCAATTTCGGCAGAACTTGCTAAAGATTTTGAAAGATCTGTATCGATTAATTGTTCAATTTTCGCTTCCATATCATCTGAAAGCTTAAAACCATCAGGACCAAAAAGTTTAATTCCATTATCATAGAAGGGGTTATGAGAAGCAGAAATCATCACCCCAAGATCCGCGCGCAAAGAGCGGCAAAGCATTGCAACAGCAGGTGTTGGCACTGGACCCAATAAAAAAGCTTCCATCCCAGCAGCAGTCAATCCTGAAACCAAAGCGTTTTCCAACATATAGCCCGATAATCGTGTATCCTTTCCAATCACCACACGACGTGATTGATGTTGTGAGCGGAATAAAACCCCTACCGCCATCCCTACCTTCATAGCAAAATCGGGTGTCATCGGAAATGAATTGGCTTTCCCCCGAATTCCATCTGTACCAAAATATTTTTGTACCATACCTCTTTCCTTTAATATCTACTTTTTCCCTTTGACTTTTTTAAACCCCTAAAAGCCCCCTTGGTACAATAGTCCTCCTCTCCCCGTATAAAATCAGATCATTGATCTTAAACCTTCATGCATTTAGACAATCAAGCCCCCTATTCACCATCTACACATCTAAACCACTCTCAAACAATTATGTTACACCCTCACACATAAAAGAAATATTATCTCCTCAAAATGCTCTACACATCCCTTTAACACAACCAACGGATAATCTCACACACTTGCTAAATCCGTAAAGAAACTCAGCACCAAACCTCATACCCTACCAAATCAGCAAGAAAATCTATCACCTAACCTTACAACCCCTACCACATTAGAAAAGCAACAGTACACCTCGCCTTGTAGCATGCTAAAGCCGTCATCATACAACGGCTTTGCTTAATTTTTTTGCTTCCATATTTTTGCAAATATTGCAAGAAAGGCGCAAACAAAGCTTGCGCCTTTCTCAAAAAATTTAGAAGTTTTCCTAAAACATCGTCACTCAAGCGTTCTTAAAAGGCTCCTATTTTCCTTTATCATGTCCCACCGTATTTGACTTTTTTTCTGCACTGCTTTTACTTTTAGAGCGGTTGACTGATTTTGTGGTACCTTTTGTGCTTTGCGCTTTTTTCTCAGTCTCATCCGATTGCACTTTTTTAGACTGAAGCTCCTTAGGTTCAACATCACTGGATTTTGCTGTTTTCTTCCCTACAGCTCCCTCTGCCTTACCCTCTTCTAGTTTATCAGTCTCTACCTTATGAGTTGCTATTTTAGGCGCTGTTTCAGCGTCTTTTTCCTCTGCGCCTGCTGTCTCTACCCTCACTGTTCCAGTTTTCGGAACAGAGGATCCCCGTGGTGCAGCATTCTCATCTTTCTGTGTGCGTGAAGGAGGCTTTCCTGCAATAACTTCGTTAATTTCAGCTCCCGTTAAAGTCTCATATTCCAACAAACCTTGTGCCAAAGCAAACCATTCTTTTCTTTTTGTTTTCAAAATTTCTGTAGCATTTTTATAGGCATCATCAATAAGCTTACGCACTTCCATATCAATCATGCGCGCTGTTTCTTCAGAAACGTTTTGTGTTCGCGCAACAGAATGACCCAAAAAGACTTCATCTTGGTTATCTCCATAAGCAACATTCCCAAGCAGATCAGAAAATCCCCATCGTGTGATCATTGCGCGCGCTAATTTGGTTGCTTGTTCAATATCAGAAGAAGCACCGGAGGTGATATTTTCCTTTCCAAATTTCAATTCTTCAGCCACACGTCCACCCATCATAATGGCCAGACGAGAAATCATCCAACGATAACTCATGGAATAGCGATCACCTTCAGGCAATTGCATCACCATTCCCAAGGCCCTTCCCCTTGGGACAATTGTTGCTTTGTGGACAGGATCAGCAACTGGCACATTAAGAGCCACAATAGCATGTCCTGCTTCGTGATAGGCAGTGAGTTCTTTTTCTTCTTGTGTCATAGCGGTTGAACGACGCTCAGCCCCCATCATCACCTTATCTTTCGCATCTTCGAATTCTTGCATTGTCACGACTCTTTTATTACGGCTTGCAGCCATAAGAGCAGCTTCATTGACCAGATTCATCAGATCCGCACCGGAAAATCCTGGTGTACCTCTTGCCAAAATCTTCAGATCAACGTTGGGCGCTAAAGGCACATTGCGCACATGCACTTTCAAGATTTGTTCACGCCCAGAAACATCAGGGTTTGGCACAACAACTTGCCGATCAAAACGCCCTGGTCTCAATAAAGCGGGATCAAGGACATCGGGACGGTTTGTTGCAGCAATAAGAATAATACTTTCATTGGGCTCAAACCCATCCATTTCAACAAGCAACTGATTTAAGGTTTGCTCGCGTTCATCGTTTCCCCCTCCTAGTCCAGCACCCCGATGGCGCCCAACAGCATCAATTTCATCGATAAAGATAATACAAGGGGCATTTTTTTTAGCCTGTTCGAACATATCACGCACACGGCTCGCCCCAACACCTACAAACATTTCAACAAAATCAGACCCTGAAATGGTGAAGAATGGCACATTGGCTTCACCAGCCACAGAGCGTGCGAGCAAAGTTTTACCGGTTCCTGGAGGACCAACAAGCAAAACACCGCGTGGAATACGGCCTCCTAAACGTTGAAATTTTTGTGGTTCGCGTAAAAATTCAACAATTTCTTGAAGATCTTGCTTTGCTTCTTCAACACCGGCAACATCTTTAAAAGTAACACGTCCTTGCGCTTCATTAAGCAATCTTGCTTTTGACTTCCCAAACCCCATTGCACCGCGTGATCCATTTTGCATTTGCCGCATAAAAAAGACCCACGCCCCCACGATAATAATAACAGGCAATAAGGAAAAGAGGAGATTGAGGAAAATACTATTTCCAGAGCTTTCAGGAATAGCTTTAACATTGACGTTTTTGCTTTCCAATTTTTGTATCAAACCTGGATCTCGTGGAGCATAGGTTGAAATAGCTCTATGTTCAATAGTTTGTCCTGTTAACTTTTGACCTTGAATGGTCACAGATTTCAACTCATTATTCTCAACTTTTTGTAAAAATTCAGAATAAGAAACCTCTCCACCACCAGAACGCTGACTATCTCCATTAAAGAAAGAAAACGACACAATCAAAATTAAGGCAATAACTCCCCAAATGAGGAGAGAGCGGTAATTGGAATTCATATTCAGCCCACTTAATCAAATCTAGATTTCAAACATTTCCCCTTAACATATAACCTTGTCAGCCCCTTGCCAAGGGATGAGAAGCTGTTTATTCTCTTTTAGAGTAATTTTTCTTTATCTTTTCACTTCAATATTAAAAAAAGGTTCCACAACACTCACCAGTGCAGCGTCCTCGCGCGAAGAAAGCCAATAGAAAGGTGCCATAATCCGCCTGATGATAACATTTTTATGAACAACCGCTTGAGAAATCAACTCTGGAATATCACACCCTTTGTCATTTGAGATCATCACCAGCGATTGTAAAGAGGGAAAATGAGGCTTTTCAAGCTCAAAATCGCTATTTTTTAATAAAAATTTCAGCTGTTCTAAATTTGCGGCTCCAACTTTTATAGCCTCGGATCCATGATTTGTAATCTGATAGCGCCCATCCCATATAAAAGTTTTATCTGGCTCAACGATAGCCTCTTTTATATTTCGCCCTTCTCGCCACAAAGAAATTCCCTGCTTGTTATATTCAATAACAGAGCCCGCATAAGTAAAACGCTTCTTTTCTGGAGAATCGAGACAGAGTTTTTGAACAAGCATGCTTAATTTTTGATGAGGAAGCAAATAAAATCCCCCTCCCATCAGCACGGCAAAAAGCCCCACCACGAAAGGAAAACTGGAATGTTTCTGTAAAAATAGCGCAGGCTTTACGATGAAACAACGCCCATATTGAACAGTAATATCCAGATCTAAAATAAAATCGGCAATATTTTGCGCGTGTTGACGACGTTGCAATGCGGCTTCATTTATTTTTTTAGCAATATCAACAAGCTTTTCGGAACGCAGAGAATGACGCACACGCACGCGTTCAAAATTATGATCTTCATTGGTTGGATCATCAATCCATGTTTGTCCTTGTAAGCGTAAATAATTCCGTAATGTTTGGCGTTTTACACCAAGGAGTGGACGAATCAAACGCACTTTTCTATGCAACAACGCCTCGCGCGGAATACAGGATAAACCACGCTCGTAGAGCGGACCATCGTTTTTTTCGGAAATATTTTTTCTTGTTTTTCTGGCATGAAACTCATCACGTATACCCTCGGCTTCACCGCGCAAAATACCATCAAAACCACTGACATAAACCTCATCGCGCATGGTAACAGCTTCACTATATAAAGCACCTCTGTTCTTTTGGAGACGTTGATACCGCATTTGATAGGTTTCAACCTGATCATTGAGTGTATGGCCCGTCATAATAACTGATGCGCCTTGTTTTTGTGCTTCTTTAACCAAGAGATCGTAGCGTGCAACACGCGCGCTGGAAGCAATATGCGTCTTTGGCTTTTCGCCTTCCCATCGCACAGTGATATGTTGAATATCATGGACACGACAAATTTTCGCAACAGTTTCTGCCTCACGCATCGATTCTTTACGCAATTGATGATCAACCGTGACAACAATCATTTCTGGAGGAAATACGAGAGTTTCCAAATGCTCTTTGACCAAAAACATCAAAGCCAAAGAATCACTTCCCCCTGAGACGGCAAGAATCAACTTCTGACATGGAATAAAATCCGATGTTTTAAAGAGATTTCTTGCCAGTCTAACGCACACCGAAAACGACCTCGCTGTTTATTTTGCAGGTTTACAAAAAACAGATGCTAATGTTTGTTGACGTTTTGATTTTTTCACAAAATGAGTACAATCCTCTTTATTCACCTCAAGGGCAACCATACTTCTTGCTAATTTTAACAAAATTTCAGAAGTATAAAGCTTCTTTTTATCTGCATACCATGCCGTAAGATAAACTTGTGCGGCTTCATGATAGCGTTTTTGCCCCAACAAAGATTCTGCCAACCAAAACAAAGCATCATCACTCAAAGGATCTTTTTTGTAACGATTTTGAAAAGTGCAAAAGGTTTTTTCAGCTTCAACATAGTTGGCGGAACGAATAAAATCATAACCTTCTTTATACAAAGCTTTGGAAGAAAAAAGAGCCTCATCTGCACTCTGTTGTTCTTCAATATGATCACTTACATCATGAGCTTTTTTTAAATGATCTCCTGTTTCATTCGCATCTTTATGATTTTTTTTCAAATGGTTACTGTTTTCATGATCATGGCGCTTCCCCTTAGCCTCTGCAAAAGCAACCTCTATCTGATCACCTGTACTATGATCCTGCACCATCTCTTTTTTTACAGTCTGAGATTGTTCATCTAAAGCGGCATTTTCAAAGGAACAAGAATAAACAGAAGAGTCTTTTTTACCAAAAAGCCGAGAAAACTGCTTGTTAACATTTTTCAAATTGTTATGCTCAAGCACCGCTCGTATCTTATGCAAAAGCTTATCTAAATCATAATCTTTAAATAAATCCTGTTGATTTTCTAAAATAATTCCTCGGTATTCCGCAATATCCGACGCTTTCTTTACCGCATCAGATGCGGCTTTACCCGCAGCATCAGGGGTGTTTTTCATCACATCAGAAGCTTTATCGGCAGCATCCGTGGCTTTCTTTACCGCGTCAGATGCGGCTTTACCCATAGCATCAGGGGTGTTTTTCATCGCATCAGAAGCTTTATCAGCAGCATCCGTAGCTTTCTTTACTGCATCAGATGCGGCTTTACCCGCAGCATCAGGGGTGTTTTTCATCACATCAGAAGCTTTATCGGCAGCATCCGTGGC
>NZ_JBHIQU010000005.1:0-99 GCF_042196725.1 Bartonella sp. AC158YNML | reverse complement strand
TTTCTTTACCGCATCAGATGCGGCTTTACCCATAGCATCAGGGATGTTTTCCAACACATCAGAAGCTTTATCGGCGGCATCCGTAGCTTTCTTTACCGC